>CAZVVS010000282.1:0-6681 GCA_964630585.1 uncultured Gordonia sp. | reverse complement strand
CTTGTCCAGGTTCTTGTCGAAGTAGACGCCGGGCGACCGCACCAGCTGGGACACCACGACCCGCTCGGTGCCATTGATGATGAAGGTGCCGTTGTCCGTCATCATCGGGAAGTCGCCCATGAAGACGGTCTGCGACTTGATCTCCCCGGTGTTGTTGTTGATGAACTCCGCGGTGACGAACAACGGCGCCGCGTAGGTCATGTCCTTGTCTTTGCACTCGGCGATGCTCGCCTTCACGTCCTCGAAGTGCGGATCGGAGAACGAGAGCGACATCGAGCCGGAGAAGTCCTCGATCGGGGACAGCTCGTGCAGGATGGCCTCGAGGCCGCCTTGCGGGTTCTCCTCACCGCGCGCGATGGCCTCTGCGCGCCAGGCGTCGGAGCCGATGAGCCACTGGAACGAATCCAGCTGGATGTCGAGCAGGCCGGGAACTTCCAGCGGCTCGGAGATTTTTGCGAACGAGGCGCGGTGTGGTGCGCCGGGGATCGAAGTGGTTGAGGTGGACTGGCGGGTGGGTGCCAAGATGCGTCCTTCCAACACGAAAGTTGACTAGCTGCTACGAGGTGGGCTTGCGCCTGTGTCACTGGTCTGGCGACCTGACATGGCGAAACGCTCGAGACAGCACAACGCGTGCAGGACGGGCGGATCAAAGTGGACAGGAGGCAGCCAGCGCAACGTCCAACTGTATCAGAAAATAGACGCGCTTTGTCAAGTCGCGTCTGTCGCAGTGCCCGCGCTCGCTGGCTGAGAATGCGCGGTCCTGGCAATAGAGTGACCGCTTACAGGGCGAACGTCAAGCGTTACGCGTAAAAATGTGGGGATTCGCCGTCCTGGTCACCAGGCGTCGACGCGACTGATCTTCCACTTGCCGTCCTGGTTGACGACTTGGTACTGGATTCCGACGACGAGACTGCCCGCGTTGGCGGCGCCCTGGTTCATGCTGATGACCAGGCTCGCCAGCACCTGGGCGGTCGCGCCGTTGCCACCACCGGTCAGGCCGCGCAGGCCGATCGCGTCGACCCGGCAGTCGTTGGTCTGCTGCGTCTGCTCGATCATCGACCGGTTGGTGGGCATTTGCTTCTCCCACTCCTGTCGGGCCGCGCCGATGAGCACGCCGCGCGAGGTCGCAATCCACTTGTCGATGGTCTCGCCGCGTCGGGGGCCGAGGATCGCGCAGGCGGCGGTCTCGGTCTGTCCGAGGACCGCCGAGGTCGCAGACTTGTCGATGAAGCTCTTGTCGCTCAGATCGCCGGCGCCGGGGTGCAGCAGGCCGATCAATCCGATCAGCAGGGCGGCGGCACCGATGGCAGCGAGGATGAGCGGGCCACGGGTCGACGCGGCCTCTCCCGCGCTCCCACGGCTCGGGGCGGTCTTGGCGACGCCGGACTTGGCGGTTCCGGCCTTTGCCGAGCCGGCCTTGACCAGGTTCACCTTGCCGACCTCGCCGGTCGACGCCTTCTCGGCACCTGCCGACGGGGCCGAGCCGGTGCCCGACGCAAGGCGACCGGGCTTGGTCGTCGGGGTCCGCGGCGCGGACTTCTTCGGGGTCGTCGGCGACGCCGAAGCCGACTCGTCGGACGAACCGAGGCGCTGGATCGGGGCGCGCTTCGAAGCGGTCGGCGTACCCGTCGGGCGCGGCTTCGCACTACCCGAACCCGTCGCCGGGCGACCCGTCGATGACCCCGGGCGCGGTTGGCCCGCGACGCGGGGACGCTTCTTCTTGGGGGGCATGTCAGACATCAGTTACCCCCCGGCGCCTGGGTCGGATTCGGTGGATTCGGTTGTGCGCCAGCGGGATTGCCCCGCTGCTGGTCGGCATACGGAATCGGGTTGAACGCGGCGATCGAGTCAGCCATGTACTTGCCGTCGATCTTGCGGACCGAGATGAGGAAGCCCATCGTCTGGGGGACATCGGGCTGGCCGGGTGCCTTGGCGACAACCTCGACGTAGACCAGCGCCTTGCCCGCCTTCTCTCCACGGTTGACCTCGGTGGCGGCGCTGCGGCGCACCCGGCTCTCCAGGCGACCCGGCGCATCCTTGCGGCTCAACACTTCCTCGAAGCCCTTGCCGCGCAGCTCTTGGAGCGCCCGACCGGTCAGGACCGACTCGACGTTCTCCTTGAACTTGTCCGGGTTGCGCGGGTCGATCGTGGTGACGTTCATCGCGGCGGTCTCCGCGGTAGCGACCACCGCGTCGCGCACCTGCGCAGTCGAACCGTTGATGTACGCGCGCACGCCCACGATGCCACCGACCAGGCCGACGATCAGCCCGACCACGGCGATCAAGCCTGCGATCGTCCACGAGCCTCCGAGCCCGCCGGCGAGCAGTGCCGCCTTGGCGTCCTTCACCAGCTTGGCCGGCTTCGCCGACTTTGCCGGCGCGGAATCCGCCTCGTCAGCATCCACGGCGTCGGCCGCGTCGTCGTCGACGACAGCCGTCTGCGCGGCCTTCTCGTCGTCGTCAGCCGTGTCGGCCGCTGCCACATCGTCGGCGGCCGATTCCGGCGTCGTCACGTCTTCGTCAACCGAGTCGTCGGCCTTCTTCTCGTCACTCATATCCGCACCACTCTATCGGCGCCGTCGCGCCCAGGGCCAATCCCGGGCACGACGGAACGCGCTGCGCCTCGAAAGGCCTGGTCAGCGTACCGACTACCCCTTCGTCGGGTGGACGCCGAGGAGCCAGGCGAGCTGGCTCGCCAACGGATTCAGATCGAGACGATCAGGATCCTTCTTCGGCTTGTTGTCCCACGGCTGCGGGATGTGCGGGTTGGCCAGCGAGGCCCGGGCCGCACCACGGACGGCCGTCGCCGAGCCCTGCGGCACGGTGCAGCGTGCATTCAGGTTCAGCGGGAAGTCGTCGTAGTTGATGTCGAACGTCGGGTTCTTGCGCTTGATCGCATCGATCATTTGCTGAGTGCCCTCGTAGCCGGCAGTACACGCCGCCGGGTTGTTCGTCTCAAGCACGATGCCGAAGTGGATCTGCCCATCGCCCGGCGCGGGCGCGTGCGCACCGGCCGACAGCGCCGACAACATGGCGAACAGTGCGTTCGTCGCGTAGCCGGTCGGGGCGACCGCGTTCTTGATCGTCGGAGCGAGCTCCTTTACGAACTTGGTGATGTCGCCACCCTGCTTCTGCAGCATGTTCGACAGCGCGACAGCCGAGGTCTGACCGGTCGTCAGCAACCGTCGGACGTCGGGGTCGGCCGACGCCAGCGTCGCGGTCACCAGGTCCAGGTTCTTCGACCACGAGAGGATCGCGTCGGACTGCTGCGCCTGCGTGGCCAGCACCCGGCCCGAATGCTGCAACAACGAGATGGTCTCGTTCAGCGAGTCGTACCCGGCCTTGGACAGGTTGTTCAGCGAGTCCACCAGGCGGGTCAGGTTCTCGCCCTGCCCGTTGAAGGCCTTGCCGAGCTCTTCGACGATCGTCTGCAGGTCGTCGACCGGCACCGACTCCGCAAAGTCCAGCGCCGTGTTGACGACGTCCTCGAGCGGCGCGGGCAGCGTGACCTTGTCCTTGCTGATCACCGAGCCCTTCTCGAGGTAGGGCGCACCCGACGAGGTCGGGCGCAGGTCGATGAACTGCTCACCGATCGCCGAGCGCGACGCCACGACCGCAGTCGCCGTGGCCGGCACCTTGGGGGCGCTCTTGGAAAGCTTCAGGTTGGCGTTGACGCCCTGGTCGGTCAGCTGCATCGACGCGACGCGGCCCACCGGAACCCCCTGGTAGGTCACCTCGGCGTTCGGGAACAGCCCGCCCGAATCGGGCATCTGCACCGTCACCGGGTACTCGGCAACACCAGAGAGGCGCGGCAGGCGCGCATAGTTGATGCCCACGTAAATCATCGCGAGGATACCGACGATCGCGAACACGATCAGCTGGGTCTTGACCATCCGTGTCATGTCAGCGTCCTTCCAGCATGGCCAGCGGACCATCGACGGCAGTCGCACCGGGTTGCGGCGGGGCCAACACGATGAACTGCGGACGCCGCTCGCCGCGCTGCTTCTGCTTGGCAGCCGGGTACTTCAGATCCGGCCGGTAGTTGCCGTACGACGGTGGCGTCCACGGACCGATGCGCGAGTTCGGCGGCGGGGGCAGCAGGCCCACCGTCGGCCAGCCCCAGCGCGGGCCGTTGCCGTTGTAGTACGGGTTCGCCGGGTTCACCGGGATGTTGCGTGCTTTCGGCGGCGAGTAGACCGGGTTGCCCTGGCCCACACCGAGCGCCTCGAGCTGGTTCAGCAGCCGGAAATCCAGCGTCATGAACAGGTTCGTCGAATCACCCTTCGCCGCCGGCGTCAGCCAGTCGGGGAACGGAACGGTGAACATCAGCGGTGCAGCGGTCACCAGGTCGGGCATCGACTTGGCCAACGACGTCAAGACCGGCCGCAGCGCCTTGAGATCGGTGATGATCGCCTCGCGCGACTTCCCCAGCACATCGGTACCGACGACGCCGAGCTTGTCCAGCTTGGTCAACAGTTCGACGAACTGCGGCCGCTGCTCCTCCAACACCTGCACACCGGCGGGCAGCTGTTCCAGGATCTGCTCGATCTGGCTCTGCTGCGACGCTGCACGCGTCGACAGCTTCGCCAGGCCGTTGATAGCCGTCACGATGTCGTCACGCTGCTTGTTCAGATTGGTGATCAGTCGGTTGGTCTCGAGCAGCAGACTACGGGTCTTGTTGACCGAGTAGGCCTTGCCGTCGGGCCCGGTGACCTGAACAGTCGCGACGTCCATCGCCTTGGTCAGCTCCGTGACGATCGGCTCCATCTGATTGAGGCCACCGTTGTTCAGCAGCATCGACAGAGCGCCGAGCACCTGCTCGATATCGGTGGCGGTCCGCGTACGCGGATGCCCCTCCGAATCGAGCCCGGTGATCGGGGTGTCCGGGTTCTGCGCCGGCGCGCCCGCGGAATTCGGCGGCTCGGTCAAGCCGACGAACTTCTCGCCGAGCAACGCGGTCTGCTGAACCGCGGCATGCACCTGGTCGGACAGCTTCACATTCTCGCGGACCACCATCTTCACGGTGGCCTGCCACTCGTCGGGCGCGATCGTGATGTCGGTGACCCGACCCACGACGATGCCGTCCTTCTTCACCAACGACTGCGGCACCAGGTCGAGGATGTCGTCGAACTTCACCCGGTAGGTCACCGGGTTCTCTCCGACGTTCACCCCGCCCGGGAGCGGCACCGACTGCAGGCCGCTGCACGCTGACAGGAGGCCAACGCTGGTCGCGGCGATAGTCGCGGCGGTGGCGGCTTTGGTCCAACGCATCAGCGGGTCCCCCTCTCCGACTGGCGCGGCTTCGGCTTGGTCGGCGTCGGCTTGGCCGGCTTCGGCGTCTGCGGATTCGGGCTCGTCGGCGTCGGCAACACCAGACCCGGATCCTTGCGGCCCGGACGCGTGCCCGGCACGACGTAACGCTGGGTCTTGTCGTTGCTCATGATGCCGAACGGCAGCACCGGGAGCAGCGGGCTCGTCCCCGCCACGACCTGGCTCGCGATGTCGGTGCAATGACTGATGATCGGCGCCATCTTGTGCTGCCACTCGAGGAACGGCTGGGTACCGGGCATGAGGTTGCCGGGATTGAGCAGCTTGCACTGGGTGGCCAGCAGGTTCTGCAGATCCTGGATCGTCAGCCGCATGGCCAACGTGCCCGACTCCGCGTCGTAGGCGTTGATCAGGTTGGACACCGTCACCGGCAGAACCGTGAGGATCTCCTTGATCGAGTCCTGGTTGTCGTTGAGGAGCTTCGCGGTCGGCTGCAGCGAGCGCACGGTATCGCCGATCGCATCCTGGTTGTCGTTGACGAAGCGCGCCACGTCGCCCAGCGCCACCGAGAGTGTCGCCAGCGCCTGACCGAGTTGCTGGCGCTCGCCGGCCAGGAAGGAGTTGAACGAGGCCATCTGAGTGTTGAACTGACGCACCTGGGCGTCGTTCTCGTCGAGCGCAGCGACAAACGTGTTCAGCTGCTTGATCGTGTCGACGATGTTGCCGCTGGAGTCTGACAGCGTCGTCGCAGCCTTCGACAGGTTCGTGAAGGCCGAGCCGAGCTTCTCACCGTTGCCGCGCAGGTTGTCCGCACCGACGCGGACGAACTCGGTGACAACGCCCTCCTTGGTGCCGCGCTTGGCGTTGACACCGTCGGGGCCGAGCGAACGGGACAGCTTCTGGAGGTTGGCGTAGAGCTCGTCGACCTCGACGGGGACCATCGTCTGGTCAATCCCCAGCGTGATGTTGCGCGGCGCCTGCGGACCACCGGTGTAGGCCGGAGTCAGCTGGATGAAGCGGTCGGCGACGATCGACGGCGAGACCTGCACCGCGCGCACGTCGGCGGGCAGTTTCAGTCCGCGCTTGACGCGCATCTTGACGTGCACTTTCTCACCGTCGGGGCGGACACTCTGCACCTCGCCGATCGGGACGCCGAGCATGCGCACGTCGCTGCCCTTGTAGATGCCGATGGCGCGCTTGAACGTCGCGTTGATGGTCGTGGTGCCGATGCCCGAGAAGGCCCACCACAGCACGCTCCCGACAATCAGTGCCAGGACCGTGCCCAGCACGATGCCCACGATGTGGCGCGGAGTGAACCAGCGCCCCGGTCCGGATGTCGTCGTCAGATCTGGGGTCGTCATTATCCGGCCTCGGTTCCGCCGTTGTTAAGCATCTTGACCTTGTTCGGGGGAC
>CAZVVS010000281.1:0-6681 GCA_964630585.1 uncultured Gordonia sp. | reverse complement strand
GATCGCATTCTCCTGGTGCGTTCACGGTCTCCACCAGACCCAGGACGGTTCAGGGTCAGGTGTGGGTCGCGCGGTACTCGCGGCCCAGTCCGTCGAGGACTTCGTCGCACCAGTCGATGGCGCCCTGCGCGCCGCGGATTCCGCCGCGCAGGACGAGGTACTGGTGCAGGCGACGGCCGGTGAGGCTTTCCGGGTCGGGGTAGTCCAGTGCGAAACCCTCGTACATCGCCAATTGCCGTCGGTACAGGTCGCGGTGCGCCTCGAGCTCGGTGATGATCGTGCCCAGGTCCCCGTGCTCGGCGCCTCGTAGTTTGACGCCCAGCTCGTCGCGCAGGGGCGTCAGAGGTGTTGGGGTGATGACCCACTTCGCCAGCGCCTCGCGCCCGGCGTCGGAGAGCTGGTAGACCTTCTTGTCCGGGCGGCCGTCCTGTTCGACGGTCTCGAAGGCGACGAATCCATCGGCATGGAGTTTCTTCAGCGTCCGGTACACCTGCTGGTGGGTCGCCGACCAGAAATGGCCGATAGACCGGTCGAACTGCTGCGCGATCTCATAGCCGGTGCCCGGGCGCTCGCCCAGGGAGACCATGATCGCGTGCTCCAATGCCATAGTCGCACGGTAGCAGTGCGCCTAGTTGCTATGCAACAGTGTGCATAGTGCCGCCATGCAACCGCTGATGACTGGCGCTATCCCGATATCCCGCGGCGTCGCCCAGCAGCACGGCAGCGAGGGGGAGGACCACCTCGCACCGATGGTCGATCTTCAGCTCGGCCAGGCGATCTCCGCGCGTCGTACCCCGGTTCACGATGGCGACCGGTTTGCCGTGTGCCGCCGCATGCCGGACGAACCGCAACCCCGACATGACGGTGAGCGAACTGCCCGCGACGAGGATGGCATCAGCGTCGTCGACCATTGAAAAGGCCTCTGCCACCACTTCTTTGGCCACCGACTCGCCGAAATAGACGATGTCGGGCTTGAGTGTTCCGCCGCACTGTGGGCAGTCGGCTACGACGAACGACGCGGTATCGGCCAGTACGACGTCGGCGTCGGGGGCCACCTCGATCGCACCCCGCCCGGCGACGCGATCGGCGAAACCCGGGTTCATCGCCTCCAACGCGCGGTGCAGGGCGTACCGCGACAGTCGGTGCCCACAGTCGAGGCAGACCACGCGCCCGTAGGAGCCGTGCAGGTCGATGATCCGGCGCGAACCTGCTTTCAGGTGCAGCATGTCCACGTTCTGCGTGACGACCCCGGACACGATGCCGTCGTCCTCCAGCGTCGCCAGCGCGCGATGGGCGGGGTTCGGCCGGGCGGCGTCCATGTGCCGCCACCCCAGGTGGTTGCGCGCCCAGTAGTGGCGTCGGTAGTCAGGGGAGGACAGGAACATCTGGATCGTCATCGGCGTGCGCCGCGGCGATCCGGGACTGCGGTAGTCGGGGATCCCCGACGGCGTGGAAAGCCCCGCGCCGGTGAGCACCAGCGTGCGCCGCCCGGAGAGGAAGCCGGTCAGCTCGCGAGCCCGGCCCACAGGGTCGGGGTCGGGCGGCGTCGGCTCGGCGGGCTCCCAGGCCGCGGGCCGCCGGGCCGTGGGCGCCGGTGCAGCGCTGTGCATGTCTGGAATCTACCAGCGCACTCGTGGCCGATCGACCGGTCGAAGCGGGGATTCCACAGCGCCACGCAAAGTCTGGAATCTACCGGCGCGCGAGCGGGCCCGACGCCCTACGCTTTCCCCATGGCCAATCCTGACAAGCGGCACACTGCCGAGGGTCTCAAGCGTCTCATCGCATTCGCCGACGCCGTCGTCGCCATCGCACTCACCCTGCTGGTGCTGCCGTTGGTCGACCTGGCCAGCGAGGTGGAGACGCGGCGCACGCTGCCCGAGATCATGAGCGATCACGGCGACGTCCTGGTCGGATTCCTTATCAGCTTCATCGTGACCTGGGTGCTGTGGCGCAACCACCACGCCATCATGGAGAACTTCTGCGAGTACAACTCGCCGATGATGAATATGCATTTCGTCTGGTTGCTCACGATCGTGCTGCTGCCTCTGGCGACGGCGCTGATCTCCAACGAGCACGTGCACTGGGCGGATTGCTTCTACATCCTGCTCCTGGCGGTGTCGATTCTCGCCCTGATCGGCATCACGCGGGAGGGTGTCCGCTGCCCGGAGCTCGTCGTCGACGATGCTCGGGCCCGGCGCAGCGTGGCCGACTGGACGGGAGTGGGCAGCATCATCGCACTTCTGATCGCGCTGGTCATGACGCTGGTGTGGCCCGGCCTGGGCAGCGCCCCGCTCGCCCTGCTGCTGATCCCGGGCCCGCTCCAGGCGCTCGACCAGCGGATCAGAGGACAGAAGTCAGCCGTGGAATAGGAGCGCCGCCGCCGCAACGATGAGCGCTGCCACCTTGGCGAGCTCGAGGCCGACGTAGTAGAGGTGTGCCGTGCTGCGCCGGTCCTCCGCGGTAGTTCCGTCGCCGGCCAACACCTCGTTCGACCGCCGCGTCAGCGCGGGGCGGACCGCGACGATCTGGACCAGCAGGCTACTTATTGCCACGATGACACCGACCCCCGCAGCCGTGGGGAGGCCGGAGTCCGAGCGGACGGCGAGGATGGCGCCGATGATCGCGATCAGTGTCAGCAGGCATTCGACGGAGTTGAGTGCACGGAAGACCTTGCGCCCGATCCCCAGGCCGATGGCCAGCGTCACCCCTGGTGCAGTGAACTTCAGCGGCGCCTCGATGAACGAGATCGCCAGGACCATGCCCAACCACACCAGGACTGCCGCCACCGTCAGGCCGGCGCCGAACGAACTCATCTCTGATGCCTTTCGTTACAGACCGCTTCGTTTCAGATCGTTGTGGCCCAACATATCCAGTGCGGGCCGGTAAACCGAAGGCCCGCGGACCAAGGTCCCCGGTGGAGGTCCTTGCCTCAGCAGTGGGGGACCTGCCACGACCGGTCGCCGTCGGCGTAGGTCTCGTACTTCCAGATGGGCACGGTGGCCTTGATCTCGTCGATGACAGCGGCGCAGACGGCGAATGCCTCACGGCGGTGCGGGGCGCTGACTGCGACCACGACGGCGAGGTCGCCGATCGCCAGGTCGCCGACGCGGTGTTGGGCCGCCACGCGCACGTCGGCGCGTCGGTGTGCCACGCAGACCCGGTCGATGAACTCGGCCGCGCGGGGATGGGCCTCGTAGGTCAGCGCGGTGACCGTGCGCCCATCGTGGTGGTCACGGACCATTCCGGTGAAGGTGACCACCGCGCCGTCGGCATCGGTGCGTACCGCCGTCTCGCACACCCGCGGGTCGAGCGCAGTGTCGAGGATCGCGGGCAGCCCGCTATTCATTGCCCCGCTACCCATGGCCACCGCCGCGGGCCAGGTCGAACAGGTGGGTGATGAGCGGTTGCAGAACGGCGATCCCGTCGCGTACACCGCCCTTGGAACCCGGCAGGTTGACGACCAGGGTGCGGCCGGCGAAACCGGCGAGTCCCCGCGAGAGCGACGAATACGGCGTCGACGACCGGCCCGTCTCGCGCAAGGCCTCGGCGATGCCCGGCAGCGACGTGGTCAGGTGCGGCGCGGTCGCTTCGGGCGTGTGGTCGTCGGAGGTCGGCCCGGTCCCGCCGGTCGTGATCAGCAACGACGGTTCCCCGGCGAGTGCGGAGGCGATCGCCCCGGCTATGTCGGCGTCGGCCACGATGACCGGCTCGGAAACGTAGAAGCCCTGCTCGGCCAACCAATCGCGCAGGATCGGCCCCGTCGCATCGGTGCGTTCGCCCGCGGCAACTCGGGTCGAGGACACCAGGATCGTGGCGCGCTTGCCCGGGTAGACGTCGACGAAGGCGGGTGCGGGTGGGCCGGCGGTGGCCGGCGGTGTCGGTTGCGGTGGTTGCGGGTCGCGTGTCCACTTGCCGTGGCGTCCGCCGGTCTTCGACACCAGTCCGACGTCGGTCATGGTGGCGGCCGGGTCGATCGCCTTGATCATGTCGTGCAGGGTGAGCCCGGCGACGGCGACCGCGGTCAGCGCCTCCATCTCGACCCCGGTGCGCCCGGTGGTCGTCGCGGTGGCGGTGACCCCGACGCTGTCGGTGCCCACCGTGAACTCGACGTCGACGGCGTCGAGCGGGAGCGGGTGACAGAGCGGTATCAGCTCGGAGGTCTTTTTAGCACCCATGATCGCGGCGATGCGTGTCACGGCCAGCACGTCGCCCTTGCGGTGCCCGCCCGAGCCGATGAGTGCGACGACGGCCTTGGTGGTGCGGAACGTCCCGCGCGCTACGGCGGTGCGCGTGGTGACGGCCTTGCCGGATACATCGACCATGCGTGCCGCGCCGTGGGCGTCGACGTGGGTGAGCCGCGGGGTGGCGTCCGGGTTCAGCGGGTCGGGGGTCAGTGCGTCAGGGGCCACAGTGGCACCTCCGTGTCGGGAGCGAGTTCGGTTGTCGCGGCGTCGATCTCGACGAGGACGTCGGCCCGTGCCGCGGTGGCGATGAGGTGGCTGCTGGGGCCGCCGATGATCTCGACGCCCCCGTCCGCACCGTCGCAGCGCCGGGCGCGCAGGTACTGCGTCTTGCCGGGCGGGGAGGATGCGACCCCGGTGGTGAGGTGGCCGCGTTCGACGGGGATCGGCGCGAGCCCGGCGATGGCGCGCACCGCATCGCGCACCAGCACGTCGAAGGAGACCAGCACGCTGACCGGGTTGCCCGGCAGGCTGATCACCGGGACCGCGCGCCACCGCGACAACCCCTGCGGTCCGCCCGGCTGCATGGCCACCGCACCGAACCACGACTCGGTTGCGGCGCTGTGCGGCCCGCTCAGCAGGTCGCGCACCGGTTCGCGCTCACCGGCCGACACGCCGCCGGAGGTGAGGACGAGGTCGGCCCCCGCGGCGACCGCCTCGTCGAGGCGGGCGGCGAACTCGCCGTCGCCGTCACCGGCCACCGCGGTGCTGATCACCGCAGCGCCATTGGCGCTCACCAGCGCGGCGAGCGCCACCGAGTTGGATTCGTGGATCTGCCCGGGCGCCAACGGCAGTCCCGGCGCGACGAGTTCGGAGCCGGTCGAAATGACGGCCACGCGGGGTCGGCGGTAAACGACGACGTCGGTGACCCCGGCCGCGGCGAGCGCGCCGAGGTGGTGCGGGGCCAGGGCGGTACCCGGTTCGACGATCAGTTCGCCGGCCTGCGCATCCGAACCGGCACGGCGGATGAATGCTCCGGCCTGCGGCACGGTGGTGAACGTGACGACTGTCCCATCGGCAGCGGGCTGCTCGTCGGACTCTTCAACCGGGATCACCGCGTCGGCGCCCGGCGGGATCGGTGCGCCGGTCATGATCGCTGCGGCGGTCCCCGGTGCGAGAGGAGTGGCCGGTGACCCGGCGTAGATGCGTGCTGCGACGGGCAGCGCTACGCCCGCGGCGACGTCGGCGGCCCGCACGGCGAAGCCGTCCATCTGGGAGTTGTCGAAGACCGGAAGCCGAGTCGCGGCGCGGGCCGGCTCGAGCAATACGCAGCCCAACGCGTCGCCGATTCCGAGGCGTACTGGGCCGCCGATGTCGGCCAGCAGCGACATGATGGCCAGGCGGTGCTGCTGAACAGGGCGACGGGACACCCCAACAGCTTAGGGACACGGGTAGCCTCAGGGGCGTGACCGCGTCAGAGCTTCCCGCACTGCCGCTGCTGGTGGACGGTTTGGGCCGACGGGCGCGCGACTTGCGCGTCTCGCTGTCGCAGGCCTGCACGCTGCGCTGCCGCTACTGCATGCCCGCGGAAGGGTTGCCGTTGATGCCGCGCGAGGAGCTCCTCAGCGCCGGCGAGGTGTCACGACTGGTCGACGTCGCGGTCTCGCAGCTGGGGATCGAAGAGGTGCGCTTGACCGGCGGTGAGCCCCTGGTGCGGGGCGACCTCGAACTCATCGTCGCGACGATCCGCTCGCGCCACCCGGACCTGCCCATCGCACTCACCACCAACGGCATCGGACTGGCCCGGCGCGCCGATGGCCTCGCGCATGCGGGTCTGAGCCGGGTGAACGTCTCGCTCGACACCGTCGACGAGCGGTTGTTCGCCCAGGTGACCCGTCGCGACCGGTTGCCCGACGTCATCGTGGGTATCGATGCTGCGCTCGCCGCCGGTCTTTCCCCGGTGAAGGTCAACGCGGTCTTGCTGCCGGAGACGCTGTCGCGGGCCGCGCAACTCCTGCGGTGGTGCCGCGACCGGGGCCTGGACCTGCGGTTCATCGAATCGATGCCGCTGGACGCCGAGCGCACTTGGACCCCGGAGACCCTGGTCTCCTGCCAGGACCTGCTCGACGAACTCGGTACGACGATGACCCTGACGCCCATCGGCCGGGACGATCCGAGCGCGCCGGCCGCGCTCTGGCTCGTCGACGATCCCGCCGGTCCTTCGCAGCCGTACCGCTTGGGGATCATCGCGTCGATGACCCGCTCGTTCTGCGGGACCTGTGACCGGACGCGGATCACCCCGCAGGGCACGGTCCGACCGTGCCTGTTCTCCGACGACGAGATCGACCTCGTCGGCATCGTGCGCGCCGGTGGCTCCGACGACGAGATCGCCGACGCGTGGCGTGCCGTGACCTGGCGCAAACGCGCCGGTCACGCCGGGGTCGACGAGGTGGTCGCCCCGCAGCGCAGCATGGGGGCGATCGGTGGCTGACCCACGACC
>CAZVVS010000280.1:0-6682 GCA_964630585.1 uncultured Gordonia sp. | reverse complement strand
GACCCGCTGGGCGGCGCGCCGCTCACGCTCTTGCCGCTCGCGCTCCGCCTCGAGGCGGGCTTGGTGTTCCTGCTCGGCGCGGATCCGTTCCTGGCGGCGGGCCTCGGCATCCGCGGCGGCGGCCTCCAGCCGCTGGAAGGCACGTCCGAGGCGGTCCTCGATCCGCCAGCGGGTGCGGTCGGTGGCCAGCGGCGGCCCGTAGTAGTCGTGACCGAGCCGAAGGACCAGCCGGCCCGACGCCACGTAGTCCCAGCGGGGCGCCCACCGGTACTCGGCCGGACGGGCCTGCTCGGCAGGAGTGAGGCGGTGAGGGACCCGGGTGCGCTCCTCCGCGAGGACCACCTCGAGGACATGCCCGTCGATCACCACCGCGGCTCCTCCGGCGCAGGTTCGGTTCGACCCGGTGACGGTGATCGTGTAGCCCCGTCGCTCGGCTTCGGCGTACAGACCGTGGAGCACGCACAGCGCCCGCGACACGCTCGCCTTCGCTACCGAGATGTGCGCGACGCCCGGTGTGCGGCGGGTGTCGACCCATCCGTCTACTGGCGTGGCCGCCTCACGGGTAGCGGCCACGAGCGGGTGCGGTCGCGCCGGGATGCGCTTGGGGACCGGGACCCTCGGCGGGTCCGGCTTGCGGGGTTCGTTGGTCACGGTGTCGGCGACGAGGCGGATGACGAGGTCGCCGTGGTCGCGGCCGGTGTGGCGAAGGCGGGTCCCCTCGGGGAGCCCGCCCTGGTTGATGGCTGCGTGGATCGTGCGCCGCCAACGGGACCGGTCCGCCGTCGACGGTGCCGGAATCCGTAGCACACCGCCTTCACGTTGGAGACGCTCGACCATGGCTGTGACTGCAGACGACAGGACCGCTGACATGGACCGGACGACTACCACCAAACGGACCCGGCGGGTGCCTGATGGGCGGCGCAGGCCGTCGGTGGTGCGGACCACCGGTCAGTTGGTACTACCAGAAAGGTAGTACGACTTGACAAAGTAGTACTACTCGAGCATGATGACGATATGAAGATCACTGTCTCGGTTCCAGACGACTTGTGGGCAGAGGCCACCGAACCTGGTGAGTCGCCGTCAGCAGTGGTGCAGGACAGCCTGCGACTGCGCAAAGCACGCAAGGCCGCGCAGCAGCAGCCCTTTGAGGGGGACTCCGAGATCTTGGATCGGGCCCTGGAGGGCGACTTCTCGGGCAAGCTCGGAGACCTCGTTGCCCAAGCCGACCGCATGCAGTCGGGCGGGTACACGGTCGGTGTCGACGCGGCGCTCAGCCTCTCGTGGGAAGAGCTCGACCGCGCTGCGGACCCCGGGGAGCTTCGCGATGAGATGGTGGCATGGTTCGCCGGCCACGAAGTCGTTGAGGTTCTCCCTTATCGCTTCTACGAGACCGTCCACGAGTTGGTCAGGGACTACGAGGTCGCTGGCCTGACCGAGGAGGGCAGCGGACTGCGGCTCAACACCGTCCTGTTGAACGCGCTTGTCCGCGGCATCACCGACACCCGTCTCGCGGTGGTGATCCTGCAGGCGAACAAGGACATGGCGGACCCGACCCGACGGCACGAGACCATCCACGAGGAGGGCTGACGATGCCTCGACGGAACCACCCTCACACCCCGCCCCGTCGTGCGCTGGGCCGGGACCGGAAGCTTGCGCAGGAGGAGGGCGACCGCGCCTACCGACAAGCGTTACAACGCGCACGGAACGCACGGTCGACACAACACATCGCCCTCAACCGCGTGCGGGTGGGCGACATCGTGATGGCGCGCATCGCCTTCCACGACGCGCCGGACTACAAGGTCCGGCCCTGCATCGTGGTCAGGCTGGCGGCCAGCGGCATGGCGACGTTGTGGCCCTGCACGAGCCAGCTTCGGCATCGGCACCGGCCCGGGTACGTCCCGCTTCCATCGCTCCCGCACCACGGCCTGCCACGACCCTCGCTCGTTCGCATCGGACACGAGATCCAGGTGCCGATTGACGACATCGTCGACGTCCGAGGCCCGCTCGACCCCATGGACCTCAGGCGGCTCCGCCTTTCGAAGCCCTGCGACGACGGCCGCCCCCATCCGGGATGAGCTCGCCACTCACCCCGGCGCGCAGCAAAGGAGTCTGGCTGCCGTGGCCGGTGGGACCGGCGCCGAGTGACGTCGATCCGGGATCCCCGAGTTTGTGGTGTAGGCCGCGGACCCCGCGCTCCGAGGAGTGGCCCGGGTGGAGGCCGCGGCGCGCAGTTCCGCTGCATCTGCTGTGCGTTGGTGCCTAGGGCCGGACCAAGCTTGCGTGTGCCGCTACGGGGCGACCATCTCGACCATCCCCCGCCGCGAGCGGTCCGACCGCGACGGGCGGCCGATGACAAGAAGCAGCGTTATGTGGCTGGAACGAATGCGTTCGCTCACTTCAGGAACGCCTGCTCACCCGCCGTGGCATCGCTTGTACTTCTTGCCACTTCCGCAAGGGCAGGGACTGTTGCGACCGACCTTTGGAGTTCGGGTTGCCGTCGCCCCGAAGTTCGAAGGGTACTCCTCGACGTGGCGCTCGGACGCATGCTCGTTGAGGAGGATCTTGAAGTCCTGTTGGATGACCCGCGCCCGTTCGTCATCGTCCTCGCTCCAGAAGCGCGCGTCGAAGTAGAACGCGTCCTCGGATCGGTGGTCGAAGTCGCGTCCGGACTCCGTCGCGATTCCAACCACGTCGAGGGCCACTGGGTACTTCATCTTCGCGACGATGAGGCACGCCTCCACGTACTGCCGCCTAAGGGAGCGGTTGTCCTCGTCGGATCGGTCCGCGATCCAAGGAAAGAGAACGAAGACATACATCGGTTCGGCGTCGCCTTGACTTGGTATGACGCGGATGCGTCTCTCATCGGGTCGCGTCGTCTGGAGTGCCTCCACTAGGGCTTCGCTGAGCATTCGTCGACGGAAGCGAGATTCCGCGGCCATGAATCGAAGAATGGTCTCCGACGACGACAACGCCGGCTCGGTCGCGTGATACTGCGTACCGCCGACGGCATGGCTGGCGAACCGCTCAATCAGCCGGTCCCAGAGGTACGAGATCTCGTCATGCTCACGCTGGGCCCGTAGCTCATCGCTGTCGGCGAAGTTCTCCCACCAGGACTCGTCGATCATGACGGCGTCTGCTTCTGCATCGATCACGAGCGTGTGCTCGCCGTCATCACCGAGGTGCGTCCTGTAGTACGCAACCAGGTTCTCCTCGCCCGCGCAGAACACGGTGCGAGCGCGGAAGAGTCGCTCCTTCTCGCGCAGGTAGCTCACGAAGTCTCGGGTCGTGTCGAGCGTGGACATCACGATGTCGAGAGATGCGTCATCAAAGACGTGGACAAAAGCCCGCTCGGGGTCGAGGTCGCCGATCACGAACGGCGGGCCGTGGGCAGCGAGGCCTTGGATATCCGTTCGGAGCATCAGGCTCCCTGTCCCACCGAACATCGCATGGCACGCCGTAGAGATCCCATGCACGGTCACCACGAGGTGGTACCGGGCCGACTCAGGTGACGGGACGCGCACCGGCAGAGCGCTGCTGCAGGCCGGATCGATGAATACCCGTTCGGGGTGTTCCCGGAGCCACCGTTCGGCTCCCCACGCCTGCTTCGCCCCGGCCTGGACCGCCGACCGGAACCACCGCTTCCAACTGACCTCGAGGGGCTTGTCGGGGGCAAGCTCGCAGTGCTTGTCCGAGAAGACGATTACGTCCTCACCCATGATCACCAGCAGATCGCAGAGCTCCTTGTTTCCGCCCTGGTCACGGAACGGTCGTGGGTAGCTCCACAAGGACAAGAAGTTCCTCTCGCAGAGGGCCGCGAGGTAGCGCTCGGATTCAGTGAGTCCGGGCGACTTCTCGAAGGAGTCTGAGCTGGTGTCGTCGTCCGACATGGCGGGCCAGTGTCACACCCCGCCGCAGAACTGTCATGCGGATTGCGATCACCAGGTCACTTGGATGACAGGCCAGTTCTCACGGGGCTTGGATCCTGCCCTGACGTCTGCGATCTGTGCCTAGCTCGGTCGAGAGGCGCTTCGGTCGGTTCCGTACCGACCCACGTGGACGGGAGAGGTCCGCGGATACGCTCGTTGTAGTTACAGAAGTGTGATCCCTGCGGTCGAGGGGGGAGGGGTTCGGTGCAGCAGGGCGACGGGGTTCCGACGAGTTCCTGAGGACTATCGACCGCGGCGAGCGCGTCACGGGGATGGTCGAAGAAGTGGCCTGCCGCCCCGACGACGTCCTCAGCACTCAGTAGATGCCCCGACGCATCGACCGCCTCCGGCCTCACCTGCTCCACGGCGATAGGAGACGAGCGAGTTGAGCCTGGCTCCGAGCACCACCGGCGAGGGGAGTCTGCGTCTCAGAGATTGGCGCTGGTGGCTCGTTGCCCTGGTTGTAGTCGTCGGGGCCACCTGGGCGCTGGCGCTTCGGTGGCCGGCGGAAGCGCAGGCCGCGGCCGCGGCCTGCGTAGGCGTCGCTGTCGTCGCGGTGACCTGGCGCTACGCCAACCTCACGGATGCAATGCGACGCGAGATGGCTGAACAGAATCAAGTCGCCCATCAGCAGCTCGACGAGTTCCGCTACCTCCGGGACCAAGAGCGGCACGGCGTCCTGGCCAGCTTCCTCGCTCAGCTGGACCGGTGGCACTCGTTCACTCGGGACGGCGTCCCGCCCCACATGCCCATGTCCCTCGACCTCTATCGAGCCGCCGCTCCACATCTCTGGAGACTCTGGGACGAGATCCGGGCCGAGTTCATCGACGTCGAAGCGCGTGTCCAGGCAATGAACGAGCGCCATGCCGACCCGCTGAACCACCAGGCCGACCGGATGGCCCACCTGGCCAGCCTGCTTCACCCCACCCTCGACAGCTTGAGGTCCAACCTGCGCGCGTACCTCTTCGAGTACGTAGTCGGCTGCGAGAAGCAAGGTTCCGAGCACTGCTGGCGCATCACCTGCGATCAGGCCAACGGCCATGACCGCGCTTCTTTGCAGAAGCAGTTCACGGGGCTGCGATGTCCAACCTGCGACGAACCGCTTCTGGTTCGCGAACTCGGGTACCCGGCGGGATGGCGAGACGCAGCGGGCGAGTACTACCCGCGATCGGCGCTGCTCTTCTGGCCCGAGGGCACGGTGCGCCCCTTGGTTCCTGGCCCAGCGCTCCACTGAAGCGACCGGCCCTCCGAGCCATGTCGGTGCGTGGCGCCGCCCGCTCGTGGGCGTCGCCGCACGGTCGATCCGCGGGCATCCCCCAGTCGGTCGGATTCGGCGTCACGCGGCCGTGACCCGTGGCGGTTGCGGGCTCTCGCAGTCCTACTGCTCCAGTCGCCGCACGAGCTTGCGGCGCCTGATACTGCGTCCCGGCCACCTCGTGACTCGGGGTCACGAGGGAGTTGCGCGTGGATCTGGCCGGATGTCCGCATTGGGTTTGTCTCAAGGGTCTCGGTGTGGCGCCCTGTCGAGGTGACTGCGAGAGCTACGAAGCGGAGAGAGGGGCATTGGGCCGCAACGGCCCTCCGAACAAGGATGGGCTTGACTGCACCCCATCTCCCGCTACGTTCATCTCGTGGCTGAGTCCTCGGTGTGTTACAGCTTCGTGACGGTTGAGGATCTCGCCCTGTCCAACTCGGCTTGAGACCCGCGTAAGGGGTGAAGGGGCGATTCGCGCCCCCATCCTGAGGGAGGCCTGAGATGGCCAGGGACACGGACAGCAAGGCAAGCGACGCGCAGGTCGAGGCCAATCGGCGGAACGCGAAGCGGTCGACGGGCCCGAAGACGGCCGAAGGCAAGCGCCGGTCGTCCGCCAACAGGACGACGCACGGCGCGTTCGCATCGGTGCTCCGCCCGATCACGCAAGGGCCACTGGCCGAGGACGAAGCGACGCTGAATGAGTACCGGGAGGGCATCGTTCGGGGCCTGCGACCACAGGATCCCCTCGAGGAGGCCCAGGCCGAGTGCGTCGCACTCGCCTTCATCCGCCAGATGCGGTTCGCCCGTTGGCAGAACGAGATCCTGCGAGCCGAGAGTGCGTTGTCGGTGGCTGATCAGCCGATGCCTCGGCTCGAGGCCAGGGCTGCCTGCGAGAAGAAGGAAAAGGCCATGCTGGCCTTCGGCTCGGGCTCGCTCGGCGAGCAGGAGTACTCGCTCATCCTCGAGATGGCCAAGGACGCCGGCGTCGACCTGTCGTGGCCGGACGAGGACGTGAGTTGCGAGGAGCGCCTCGTGGCTGCGGGTGTCGCGCACTTCGGCACGCCGGAGAGCTTCTCTGAATGGCTGCTGGCTCAGTTCCGCGAGAGCATGCTCTTCGACCAGTTCCTCGAGGACAAGGCGTGGCGGGACATGGGTGATCGGCTGCTCGACTCGACGATGCCTCGCATCACCACAATGCAGCAGCGCCTTAGCCGCGACGTGGAGCGACAGCTGGCCGTGTACGAGCGACTGAAGGACCGGGGCATCGTGGACGCCGACAGCGACGAGGTGTAACCGAGCCCGTAGGCGAACATACGTTCGATTAGTGACTTGGGATAGGGGGATTCCGCGGTTCGAACCCAATTCCAGGGCGCGCGTTACCAATATCGCCGAATCCGTTCCCGGCCCGCCTGCGATCCCAACGCCCGTGGGATTTCTACCGGCCCCACGCGGGCGGGGGTTGTGGAAAAGGTGGCAGAAAAGGTGGTGCGGCGGCGACTTT
>CAZVVS010000279.1:0-6690 GCA_964630585.1 uncultured Gordonia sp. | reverse complement strand
GATGATGCTCGGGATCGCGGTCATCGCCGTCGGTGTACTCCTCGTCGAGATCGGTTGACCCGGGGGACGCGGCCCTATGACTCCGTGACGAATCGTGTCGTCGACCGCCCACATGACCAGGACCGGCGGTCAGCTGAAGCGGATGTGCAGCGTCGCCATGCCGAAGATCTTCTTGCCGTCCGACTTCGCGGTGAGGATCACGACGCCGCTGCGGGTTTCCGGATCGAGCGACTTGATGCGGCCGGAGAACTCGATGTCGCCGCGGCCGTCGGCCGGGACGATGGCTGGTGCCGAGAGGCGCACCGAGTACTTGAGGACTGCGCCCGGGTCGCCGGTCCACTCCGAGATGAACCCGATGCCCAGGCCCATCGTGAGCATGCCATGGGCGATCACGTCGGGCAGTCCGGCGAGCTTGGCGATGGACTCGTCCCAGTGGATCGGGTTGGCATCGCCGGCCACGCCGGCATAGTTGACCAGGTCGCCGCGCGACAGGTGGGTGTGGTGCACCGGTAGCAGGTCGCCGACGGACAGCTCGTCGAAGTTGCGGCTCGCCGGGGTGCGGGTTGCCCCGAAATCGGAGATGGTGCGCTCGCCCTCGGTGCGCACCGTTTTGACGTACTCGTCGGCGGCTTCCTGCACCGACATGATGTCGACGTCGTGCATCATCACCTTGGCGACGGCCTCGGTGATCCCCGGGTCCACCTCGTCGGCCGTGACGCCGACGACGGTGGTGTGCATGGTGTGCACGGTCTCGCCCGTCGCGACGTCGAGGAAGGTGTTGGTGATCGTGATCATGTCCTTGCCGGCGATGCGCCGGACCGAGGACAGCTCGACGTCGGTGTTCAGCTCATCGCCGACGGTGATCGGGCGGTGCTGCTCGAAGACCTGCTCGGTCTGCACGTAGGTGTCGTAGCCGACGACGACCTCTTCAAGCAGCTGGCGGTTGGCGGCCATCGCGCCGATCGCGGTGAACGTCATCGGTGCGATCAGACTCTTGTAGCCCAGTGCCTCAACGGCCTCGGGATCCCAGTGCGCCGGGTGGTAGTCCTGCACCGCCCGGGCGTACTCGCGAATCTTCTCCCGGCCGACCTGATAGGTGTGGTCCGCCTTGTAGTAGTGGCCGACCCGCGGCATGAGTGCGGGCTCTTGGGCTGCCGTCGTCATCGATTCTCCAACTGTTTCGGTACGGCCTGATTCTAAGCGGGTCAGTGCAGGGCGATGTGCGGTGTCTGATCCATTTCCTCTTCGACCAGTGGGGAGGTGATCTTCTTGCGGGGCAGGAAGAAGGCCGGGATTAGAGTCACGGCCACGAGGATTGCCGCAACCGTGAACGGAGTGGTGAACGCGGCAGCGGCCTGCTGGAACCACTCGTGCGGAGGCTCGGGCGCCGCCGGCTTGAGCCGGTTGTAGAGGATCGCCTTCATCGCGTCGGGCTTGTCGGCGAGCGCGGTGAACAGGACGACCGAGATGCTCGCGGTGCCGATCGAGGTGGAGGCCTGCTGAATCACGTTCATCAGCGTCGTGCCGTCGGGAACCTGCTTGTTGCTCAGGGTCGCCAATGCCGCGGACATGATCGGCATCATCGTCAAACCCATGCCGAGGCCCTGGACGAACAGCGCGCTGCAGACGATCACGATGGACGTATCGGCATCGAACTGGGTGAAGGCGATCATGCCGGCCAGGATCAGGGTCAAGCCGGGCAGGACGATCTTGCCCGGTCCGATCTTGTCGGTGAGCTTTCCGCCGATCGGCATGGTCAGCATCGCGCCGATGCCCTGCGGGGCGAGCAGCAGGCCGGCGGCCAGTGTGGTCTCGCCGCGGACGCCGATGAAGTACTGCGGGTAGAGCAGCCCGGCGCCGAAGAAGGCCATGGCGAAGATGACGCTCGTGGTCACGGCGATCGCCAGCGTCTTGTTGCGGAACAACTTCAGGTCCAGCAGCGGCCGCTTCTTCGTGGTGAGGGCGTGATAGATGAAGCCGATGATCAGCGCGAGGCCGATCAGCGCGGGGACGAGCACGCGAGGGGTGGCGAAGGTCTGCTTCTCACCGGCGCCTGCAACGCCCCACAGGAACAGGGCCAGGCCGGGGGACAGCATGACCAGGCCGAGCCAGTCGATGGTGGGGCGCTCTCCGGTCTCGTCGTTCTTGAGGGCCAACCATGCGTAGACCAGGGCAACGATGCCGATCGGGATGTTGATCAGGAACACCCAGTGCCAGGAGACCTTCTCGATGAGCAGGCCACCCAGGATCGGGCCGCCGATCGGGCCGAGGAGCATCGGGATGCCGAGCACGGCCATGACCGAGCCGACCCGCTCGGGTCCGGCGGCCTTGGTCAGGATCATCATGCCGACGGGCATCAGC
Source organism: uncultured Gordonia sp. (assembly GCA_964630585.1). Taxonomy (GTDB): domain Bacteria; phylum Actinomycetota; class Actinomycetes; order Mycobacteriales; family Mycobacteriaceae; genus Gordonia. The sequence continues at coordinate 4,329 of CAZVVS010000279.1, read as the reverse complement.
AGGCCGCCACCGAGTCCCTGGATGACGCGGAACGCGACCATCGATTCCATGTTCCAGGCCATGGCGCACAGCGCCGAACCGGCGAGGAACAGCACCAGTGAAGTCAAATAGACCTTCTTGGTGCCGAAGCGGTTGGCCGCCCACGACGCCAGCGGGATGACGGTGGCCAGGGCGAGGGTGTAGGCGGTCATCGACCACGCGGCACCGGCCTGGTTGGTCTTGAAGACGGTCTGGAAGGTGTCCTGGGCGACGGCCACGACGGTGACGTCGAGGATCGACATGATCGAACCGAGGACGACGACACCGGCGACGAGCAGCACGTGCTTGTCGAGTCTGGTGTCCGGCGCCTTGGCGGCTTCGGGCGTGGTCATAGGTAGGGCCTTCCTGGTGGGGAGGGGATTGGTCCGGTCTGAGATCAGGGCGTGAAGTAGTCGGTCTCGGCGTCGACGATGGGCCGCAGGGCCGCGTCCAGATTGTCGGCGAGGTCGGCGGGCAGTCGGCGGGCGAAATCGCGCAGGGTGTCGGCTCGGGCATCGGCGGCCGCGGCGGCGAACCGGTGGCCCGCCTCGGTCAGCGACACCCGCTTCACACGGCGGTCGGCACGGTCCTCGCGGCGGTCGGCCAGCCCGAGACCGACGAGTCGGTCGACGACCCGGCCGGTGGCGGCGACGGACAGGTGCAAGGCGTCGGCGAGCTCGTTCACCGACATCGCGGCCCCCCGTGCGCCCAATTCCGTCATCGCACGGAACTGCGAGAAGGTGAGGTCCGCCTGGGTTACGACGTCCATCGTCGAGGACTTGGCCGCACACGAGAGCCGCTCGAACAACGTGGACAGGCTCGCGAAGACGCGGTCGGCGCTGTCCGTGGCGGTTCGACCAGTTGATTGCACTCTAGAACAATAGCGTGAACGCAACTATTGAGCCAACGCGAATAGTTGTGACGCGGGTCATGAGTAGGCTGGGGTACATGGCCAATATCAAGAGCATCCCCGTCACCGCCCTCGACGGCTCGCCGCTGGACCTCGCCTCCTTCGACGGCCCGCTGCTCGTCGTCAACGTCGCCAGCAAGTGTGGGCTCACGCCGCAGTACACGAAGCTCGAAGAGCTGGCGAAGAGCTATGGGTCGCGCGGGCTGACCGTCGTCGGGATGCCGTGCAACCAGTTCATGGGGCAGGAGCCCGGCACCGCCGAGGAGATCGCGACGTTTTGCTCGAGCACCTACGGCGTCACCTTCCCGCTGCTGGAGAAGGCCGACGTCAACGGCGATGACCGTCACCCGCTGTATGCCGCGCTCACCGAGACCGCCGACGCCGCGGGCGAAGCCGGCGACGTCCAGTGGAACTTCGAGAAGTTCCTCGTCGGCTCCGACGGCGAGGTGGTCGCCCGCTTCCGCCCGCGCACCGAGCCCGATGCACCCGAGGTCCTCGAGGCCATCGAGGCCGCCGTCTCGTGACGGGCGGCCCAGGCGGGTATGTGCCGCCAGCCGGGCCCCCGCTACCCGGTACGTACCCGCCGCCGCCCGGCGTGTACCCGCCAGCGTTTCCCCGCGTCGCGCCGCCGTCGAGCGTCGCCGCGACGACCGCAGCGATCCTCAGTTTCGCGGGTGCGGTGGTCATGCTTGTCGTAGCCGTGGGTTTCGTGCGGTCCCTTATCGTCCGGTCGATCTGGCAGACCTATGACATGGACGTCATGATGTCGACCGTGGTCGCAGTGGGTGTCGTGGGGATGCTGGCCGCGTTCGCAGCGTCCGCCGCGTTGACCACCGGTGGGATGCAGATGCTGCGGCGCCGCCGCGTCGCGCGCAAGCTAATTGCGCTGGGGTGTGGCCTCGCCCTTCTCTGGACCTTGTCCGTCCCTGTGAGATTCGTCTTGGAGGACATCCACATCGGGCTGGATCTCTACGGCAACGACTACGTGGGGGTCATCGTGGTGGCCGTCCTACTCCTCGTCGCTGCGGCGTTCGCGGTATGCACGATGGTCTTGGCTCTCGGCTCCTCAACGCGGCGCTGGCTCGACCCGCCCGTCGCACCCTGACCAGGTGCTGTCGGTAAGCTTGCGAGCTATGGCACGAGTAGTGGTTGACGTGATGCCCAAGACCGAGATCCTCGATCCGCAGGGCCAGGCCATCGTCGGCGCGCTAGCGCGTCTGGGCTTCGCCGGCATCGCCGACGTCCGGCAGGGCAAGCGCTTCGAGTTGGACGTCGCCGACGGTGTCGACGACGTGACACTTCAGAAGATCGCCGCCGACGTCCTGGCCAACACGGTCATCGAGGACTACACCGTCACCCGCGTCGCAGTGGAGGCGTAGCGGTGACCCGCGGAGCTCTCGGCGCCCGCATCGGCGTCATCACATTCCCCGGCACCCTCGACGACGTCGACGCGGCTCGGGCGGTGCGCCTGGCCGGCGCGCAGGACGTGCCGCTGTGGCACGCCGACGCCGACCTCAAGGGCGTCGACGCGATCGTCGTCCCGGGCGGCTTCTCCTATGGCGATTACATGCGCGCCGGGGCCATTGCCAGCCTCGCGCCGGTGATGACGTCGGTGATCGATGCCGCGCGTGCCGGCACGCCCGTGCTGGGTATCTGCAACGGCTTCCAGATCCTGTGCGAGGCAGGGCTGCTGCCCGGTGCACTGACCCGCAACCAGGGCCTGCACTTCGTCTGCCGCGACCAGTGGCTGCGCGTGGAGAACACCTCGTCGGCCTGGACGTCGCGCTTTGAACCCGGCGCAGAGATCCTCGTCCCGCTCAAGTCCGGCGAGGGCCGCTACGTCGCGAGCGAAGCCGTGCTCGACGAACTGGCCGGCGAAGGGCGGATCGCCTTCACCTACGCCGGGGACAACGTCAACGGGTCGATGCGATCGATCGCCGGGATCAGCAGCGCCGACGGCCGCGTCGTCGGCCTGATGCCGCACCCCGAGCACGCGACCGAGGCGCTGACCGGACCCAGCGACGACGGGCTGGGCCTGTTCTACTCGGTCCTCGACGCGGTGCTGGCCAAGGCCTGAGATGCCCGCGCTGGACACTTCCGCCACCGCTGCCGGGCTGGCGTCGTTCATCGACGCGTCGCCGTCGCCGTTCCACGTGTGCGAGACCGTGGCCGGTCACCTGCGCGACCAGGGATTCGTCGAACTCGAGGAGACACAGGCGTGGTCTGAGCCAGCGGGGAACTTCTTCGTCCGGCGCGGCGGGTCGATCATCGCGTGGAGTGATCAGATCGCGCGAACGGAGAGTCCCTTCCGGATCGTCGGTGGGCACACCGACAGTCCCAATCTGCGCGTCAAGCAGCACATCGACCGGTCTGCGGCCGGCCTAGCCACCGTTGCGCTGGAGCCCTACGGCGGGGCGTGGCTGAACTCCTGGCTCGACCGCGACCTCGGCCTGTCCGGGCGTGTGTCGGTGCTCGACGATGGTGCCGTCGTCGAACGGCTGGTGAAGTTCGATGCACCGCTGCTGCGCGTGCCGCAGCTGGCCATCCACCTCTCCGATGACCGCAAGGGCGTGAGCCCTGATCCGCAGCGCCATCTTGACGCGATCTGGTCGACCAATCCAAGCGCCCCGGGACTGCTCGATTTCCTCGCCGAGGAGCTCGACGTCGACGTCGAGGACTTGCTCGGCTGGGAGTTGATGGTTCACGACGTCGAGCCCAGCCGGATCGTCGGCGCCGAGGAGGATCTTCTCAGCGCGCCGCGGTTGGACAACCAGACCACCTGCTATGCGGGGCTGCGGGCACTGCTCGACGTCGGCACGGACTCGATGCCGCCGCCGGTCACGCCGATGCTGGCTCTCTTCGACCACGAAGAGGTCGGCAGCGGATCGCAGCGCGGCGCAGCGTCGGACTTCCTGGCCTCGGTGTGCGAACGGATCGTGTTGAGCCGCGGCGGTGACCGCGAGGATTTCCTGCGCACGATGGCGGCCAGTATCTGTGCCTCCGGAGACATGGCGCACGCGACGCACCCGAACTACGCCGAGCGCCACGAGCCCGGCCACCACATCGCCCTGGGCGGTGGTCCGGTGCTCAAGGTGAACCAGAACTTGCGCTACGCCTCCGATGCGCAGGGTGCCGGGGTCTTCGAGCAGGCCTGCCGGCGGGCGGGCGTTCCGCTGCAGCGCTATGTGCACCGCGCCGACCTGCCGTGCGGGTCCACGATCGGTCCGATCACCGCGACGAGGACCGGGCTGGTCACCGTCGACGTCGGTGCCCCGCAACTGGCCATGCACTCCGCGCGCGAGCTGATGGCCGTCGGCGATGTGCCGACGTACTCGGCCGCGCTGCAGTCGTTCTACCGCGGCTGACCGCACAACGATTTCCGCCGACCGAGCCCAGAATCG
>CAZVVS010000278.1:0-6707 GCA_964630585.1 uncultured Gordonia sp. | reverse complement strand
CATGGACGCCTGGCGCGAGTTCGGTCTCAAGGTCCTCGGCATGGTCGAGGGCAAGGGGACTACTCCTGGCGCTCTCTACCTGCGGATGGACGATTTCCCGGCGAGGCTGGTGATCGTCCCCTCCGACCGCGACCACCTTGCGTGTTCGGGCTGGGAGTGCGCCACCGCGGAGGGTCTGCAGGAGGTCCGTGACCGGCTCACCGCGGCCGGTGTGGACTTCCGCGAGGGCACCAAGGAGGAGAAGGTCGAGCGTGCCGTCGACGGCCTCATCATCTTCAACGACCCCGACGGCAACGTGCTGGAGGCCTTCCACGGCATTGCGCTGCAGCACCGCCGCGTCGTGCCGCCCTACGGCCAGACGTTCGTGACCGGCGAGCAGGGTTTGGGCCACGTCGTCCTCACCAGTCAGGACGACGCGAAGGCGCTGACGTTCTACCGTGACGTCCTGGGCTTCAAACTGCGCGACTCCATGCAGCTGCCGCCACAGGTCGTCGGCCGCGGCGAGGGCGACGACCCGGCGTGGTTGCGCTTCCTCGGCGTCAACCCGCGCCACCACTCGATTGCCTTCTCGCCGTTCTCCAACGGCACCGGGATCGTGCACCTCATGGTCGAGGTCGACGACGTCGACGACGTCGGGCTGGCCCACGACCGGGCGTTGCGCAAGAAGATCAAGCAGTCGGCAACGATTGGGCGCCACGTCAACGATTTGATGCTGTCGTTCTACATGAAGACCCCCGGCGGGTTCGATGTGGAGTTCGGCTGCGAGGGTCGCACCGTCGACGACGCTGAGTGGATCGCACGAGAGTCGACGGCCGTCAGCCTGTGGGGCCACGACTTCTCCATCGGCTTCAAGGGCTGAGCTCGGCAATGGCCAACCAGCCCTACGGGTCCAGCGATTTCGATTCGCGCCAGTTCCGCACGGCGATGGGGCAGTTCTGCACCGGCGTCACGGTGATCTCGACGATCGACGCCGACGACAAGCCGGTTGGCTTCGCGTGCCAGTCGTTCGCGGCACTGTCGCTCGACCCGCCGCTGGTGCTGTTCTGCCCGATGAAGACGTCGCGCAGCTGGCCGGTCATCGAGGCGGCCGGAAAGTTCGTCGTCAACGTCCTGGCCAACCGTCAGCAAGACGTCAGCGCCACGTTCGGTGCGCCCGGCGAAGACAAGTTCAAGACGATCTCGTGGGACAAGTCGCCGTTGGGCTTGCCAGTGATCCGGCATGCCCTGACGTGGGTGGAGTGCGAGATCGACCGCGTCGTCGACGGCGGCGACCACCACATCGTGATCGGCCGTGCGAGGACGCTGGGCGAGGTATTGCAGGACAAGCCGCTGCTGTTCTACCGCGGTGGGTATCTGTCCACCGAGCATCCGCGGGTCACCCCGGCGCAGGCCGAACTCGACGACTTCCTCACCTGGACCGGCGGAGACACGTGGCTATGAGTGAAGAGCTGGCGACTGCACCATTTAGTGCTGCCATCGCCGACGCCGAGCAGCTCATCGCCAGTGCCGACTTCGCCGAGACCGACGCCGATCTCGCCGAGGGCTACGACTACCTCGCCGGCTCGATCTCGGCGATCCTGCAGCTCGTGCGCGCCCACAACAAGGCCCACCCCTACTTCGTGACGTCGACCGGGCCGTACGCGAAGATGGGCCTGGACAATCCGGACACCATCTACTACCACGCCGTCGTCGAACCCGATGCCACCTACGTGGTGCGCGGAAAGCGTGGCAGCACAACGGATTTGAGCTTCCAGGTGCTGTGCGGAGAGTACTCCGCCGACTCGGTGCCCGACGGGGATTCCGCATTCGACGACCGTCGTCTGACCATTGCCGCGGACGGCAGGTTCGAGTTGACTTTCGGGCCTGCCCGCAACGACACCCCGGATGACTACTTCGTCCTGCCCGACGGCGCGACGACCCTGGCGGTGCGCGAGGTGTACTCCGATTGGGATGCGCAGCGGGGCCTGGTCACCATCGAACGAACCGACACGGTCGGGACCGCACCGGAGGAACCGAGCCTGGAACGGGTCAAGCGCCGGTATGCCACCGCGGCGAAGATGCTGACCTCGCGCATCCACACGTGGTTCAACTTTCCCAAGTGGTTCTACCTCGACGAACCCGTCAACACGTTCACTGCGCCGCGTCCGACGCCCGGCGGGCTGGCCACACAGTTCTCGTCGGTCGGTCACTTCGACCTGCCCGAGGACAAGGCGATGATCGTGACCGTCCCGCACAGCGATGCGCCCTACCAGGGCTTCCAGCTCGGCAGCCTCTGGTACATCTCGCTGGACTACGTGAACCACCAGACCTCCCTGACCTCAGCGCAGGCGCAAACCGACCCCGACGGCAAGATCCGCATGGTGATCTCCGCCCGCAATCCCGGCGTCGCCAACTGGGTCGAGACGACCGGTCGCCGACGCGGCATTCTGCAGTTCCGTTGGCAGCGCACCGACGATCCGATCGGCGTCGAACTCGGTCCGACGGCCGGGGTCGTCGACATCGACGAGGTCCCGTCGAAACTGCCGTACTACGAGGCGAACCGGATCGACGAGCAGGGTTGGGCCGCACGCATCGCCGCTCGCCAGCGCGCGTTCGCGAGGAGGATGTTGGCGTGACCGCAGAATCGACGGGGCCCGCTCACTCCGTTCCCGGCGCCCTGCTGGACGGCAAGACCGTAGTCGTCTCGGGTGTCGGCCCCGGACTGGGTAAGGCACTCTGCCTTCAGGCCGCGGCGCAGGGCGCGAAGGTGGTCCTGGCCGCACGTACCGAGTCGCGTTTGCACGAGATCCGCGACGAGATCATCGATGGGGGCGGTGTCGCATTGGCCGTCCCGACCGACATCACTGACGACGGGGCCGTCGAATCGCTCGTGCGCACCGTGGTCGCGGAGTACGGCGGTGCCGACGTCGTGATCAACAATGCCTTCGCCATGCCGTCGATGAAGCCGTTGGCGCGCACCGACTTCGAGCAGATCACCGCCGGCCTGGAACTGACCGTGCTGGGCACGCTGCGGGTCATCAAGGCGTTCACCGAGGCACTCGAGGCGTCGAAAGGCTCGATCGTCAACATCAATTCGATGGTGATCCGCCATTCCGAGCCGCGCTACGGCAGCTACAAATTGGCCAAGTCGGCGCTGCTGGCGATGTCGCAGACATTGGCGACCGAGCTGGGCGACAAGGGGATCCGCATCAACAGCGTCGCCCCGGGCTACATCTGGGACGACCAGCTCAAGTGGTACTTCGGCGAGATCGCCAAGAAGTACGGCATCACCACCGAGCAGGTCTACGAGCAGACGGCGTCCAAGAGCGACCTCAAGCGCCTGCCCACCCCCGACGAGATCGCCCGCGCCGCGCTGTTCCTCGCGTCGGACCTGGCGAGTGCGATCACCGGGCACACGCTGGACGTGAACTGCGGCGAATACCATGACTGACGCGGACCGCAAGACCAGCGTCGGCACCGTCGACGACCTCCACGAATCAGCAACGCGTGCAACCGGACTCACCGATTTCGGCGACGACACCGGCTACCGCGAGGCGTTGGCCGTCCTGCTCGACTCCTACCGCGACGAAGCCGGCCTCACACCTGTCGGGTCCAAGATGTTCCGGTTCTTCCTCAAGGGCGCCCTGGTTGCCCGGCTGCTCAGCGAAGCGTCATGGAAGACCAACCCCGGATACGCCGACGTTGAGATCACCCGCCCGATCTTCGTCACGGGTCTACCGCGCACCGGCACCACCGCACTGCACCGGCTGCTCTCGGCCGATCCGGCTCACCAGGGGTTGGAGATGTGGCTGGCCGAATTCCCACAGCCGCGCCCGCCGCGCGAGGAGTGGGCCGCCAACCCGGTGTACCAGCAGATCGACGCCGGGCTCGCGCTGCACCACGTCGAGAACCCCGAGTTCATGGGGCTGCACTACATGACCGCCGCCGAGGTGGAGGAGTGCTGGCAGCTGCTGCGCCAGGACATCATGTCCATCTCCTACGAATCGTTGGCGCACGTGCCGACTTACTCGTCGTGGCTGGCCGCGCAGGACTGGACGCCGGCCTATCAGCGCCACCGCCGCAACCTGCAGCTGATCGGCAGCACCTCGCCGGAGAAGCGCTGGGTCCTGAAGAACCCAAGCCACCTTTTTGCACTGGACGCCCTGATGGCGGCTTATCCGGATGCCTTGGTGGTGCAGACCCACCGTGCGCCGGAGACGATCATCGCCTCGATGTGCAGCCTTGCCGAGCATGCGACGCCGGGCTGGTCGACGACGTTTCACGGCGAGCAGATCGGTCGCGACCAGTTGGCGCTGTGGTCGCGCGGGCTGCGCGATTTCACCGCGGCGCGGTCGAATTACGATCCGGCGCAGTTCGTCGACGTCGACTTCGCCGACCTGCGGAACGACCCCCTGGGCACCGTCGACAAGGTGTACGCGGCGCTGGGCACCGAGCCGTCGGAACAGGCGCGCGCGGCGATGACCGCCCTCGACGAGGAGAGCTCCTCCGGTGACCGCAAGCCGCAGCACCGGTACGACCTCACTGACTACGGGCTCACCGTCGAGCAGGTCCGCGAAGCCTTCGCCGACTGAGCCCAAATCCTCGCCGAGCGAGCCCAACCATTGACGCGTGCCTCGCAGCGCGCTAGATTTCATCGCATGATGAGTTCACCGAGTGATGAATTACCGGCGATCGAGGTCCGCGACCTCCGGGTCAAACGCGGTGCGACCGAAGTTCTGCGCGACGTCGATCTGACTGTCGAGCGCGGCTCGATCACCGGTCTCCTTGGACCGTCGGGATGTGGGAAGACGACGCTGATGCGCTCGATCGTCGGTACTCAGATCGTCGAATCCGGTGAGCTCACCGTCTTGGGTGAACCGGCCGGATCACCGTCGCTGCGCCGACGTGTGGGGTACGTGACCCAGGCGCCGAGCATCTACAACGATCTCTCCGTGCGCGACAACGTCGCCTACTTCGCGGCGGTATACGGCCGGTCGCGCGATGACGTGGCGGCGGCTATCGACCTCGTCGGCCTCTCCGACCATACGAAGCACCGCGGCGATGAGCTGTCCGGAGGTCAGAAGACCCGGGTCTCGCTGGCGTGCGCCCTCGTCGCCGATCCGGAACTACTAATCCTCGACGAGCCGACCGTCGGTCTCGATCCGGTCCTGCGCGCGGAGCTGTGGACCCGGTTCCACGACCTCGCCGCGCGGGGTGTGACGCTGCTCGTCTCGAGTCACGTCATGGACGAGGCCGAGCACTGCGATCAGCTGCTCCTGATGCGGGAGGGGCGACTTCTCGCCGAACTGACGCCCGCCGAACTACGCGCCCGCACAGGGGAATCCAACCTCGATCAGGCGTTCCTGACTCTCATCCAAGCGGCTGGAGCAGCACAATGACGACCCCCTACCTCGCGACGACGGTCCGCATCCTCAAGCAACTCCGCGCCGACCACCGGACGCTGGCGATGATCGTCGCCGTGCCGTCACTGCTGATGGTGCTGGTCTACTTCGTCTACCAGGACTATCCGACGATGCCCGGCCAACCGACGTTGTTCAGCCGGGTCGGCATCAGCATGCTCGGGATCCTCCCGTTTATCGTCATGTTCCTCATCACGGCGATCGCGATGCAGCGCGAGCGGTCGTCGGGAACGTTGGAGCGGCTGATGACGACGCCGATGCGCAAGCTCGACCTCCTCGGGGGCTACGGCACGGCCTTCTCGGTGGCAGCGGCGGTCCAAGCCGCGGTCGCCTGTGCGGTGAGCTTCTGGTTCCTGGGTCTCGATCCCGCGGGCGGCGTGTGGCTGGTGATCCTGGTCGCCGTCGTGGTGGCTGTTCTGGGCGTCGCCCTGGGACTGTTGGCCAGTGCCTTCGCCCGCACCGAATTCCAGGCCGTGCAGTTCATGCCGCTGGTCGTCGCACCGCAGCTGTTCCTGTGTGGACTGTTGGTCCCGCGCCACCAGCTGCCGGGGTGGCTGGAAGCCATCAGCAACGTGCTCCCGCTGAGCTACGCGGTCGACGCGCTGAGCGAGGTGTCGCAACATCCGTCGGCGACCGCGCAGATGTGGCGCGACATCGCGATCATCGCGGCCTTCGCGGTCGTCGCGCTGTGCCTCGGCGCCGCGACGCTGCGCCGGCGGACGGCATGAGCGGTGGGCGGACGGGCCGTCGGCCCGGGTCTTCGGACACGAGGGCGGCGATCCTCGCTGCGGCGCGAAGCCGTTTTGCCGAGGTCGGCTTCGACAAGGCCTCGATCCGCTCAATCGCTGCCGCTGCAGGCGTCGACTCGGCCCTGGTGCACCACTATTTCGGCACGAAACACGATCTCTTCGTCGAGGTCGTGGCCCTGCCGGGAGACCCTGCGATGGTGGTGCGCACCCTCGGTGAGGCACCCCTCGACAAACTTGGGGAGGTACTCATCCGGACTATCGTCGGGCTGTGGGATTCCCCGATCGGGATGGGGGCGGTCGCCGCGTTCCGCAGCGCCATCGCCGGGGGTGACGAGTCGCTGCTGCGGACCTTCCTGACCGACGTCGTACTCAAGGACGTCCGCGTCCGGGTCGACGAGGAGATCGGCGACGGCGCGAAGCGCACGGCACTGGTGGCCTCGCAGATGACGGGGTTGTTGGTCGTGCGAAAGCTCCTGCAGATCGAGCCCGTTGCGTCGATGTCGATCGATGAGCTGGTTGCCGACGTGGGGCCCAACCTCCAGCGGTACTTGACGGGCTC
>CAZVVS010000277.1:0-6716 GCA_964630585.1 uncultured Gordonia sp. | reverse complement strand
GGGCGGGGACGTCGACGCCTTCGGTGAGGCACTTGGCGTTGGTCAGGACCCGGCATTCGCCTTCGGGAGGGTCCTCTTTGAGCCAGCGGATGTCGGTGCGACGGCTCGAGATCTTGGTGGCTCCGTCGACGTGACGGGTCGGGACCGATAGCGGGGTGATGTCGTCGCCGCCGGGGCCTACGGAGAGCTGATGGAAGTAGGCGTCGGCGACTTGGTCGAACTGCTCGGCGAAGTGTTCGGACTCGGAGATCTTCGACCAGAACGCCACCGCACGCTGCATGGCCGGTTCGCCGCTGTCGAACCCGGCACCGCCGGCGCCGGGAAGCTTCGCGAGCCCGGACAGGCAGCCGACGAAGCGGGCCACGTCGGGCAGGTTCAACGCCCCGTTGGTGGACAGGAGGTGCTGGAACGACTCGCTCACAGCGGCCTCGTCGACGGTGAGGATCAGCACCCGGTAGTCGGCCAACAACCCCTGCTCGACCGCCTCACCGAAGCCGAGCCGGTGGAACTCGGGCCCGAAGAACTCCGGGTCGTCCATCGACGCCAGCACGGCGTCGGCCTCCTTGGCAGCGTCGACCGCTACCGGTTTGAACAGTCTCGGGGTGGCGGTCATGTAGAGCCGTTTGGCCGCCGGGACGATCTCGTTGTCGTGCACGAGAGCGAAGGCACCGTCTTCGCCTTTGAGGCTGGCCACTCCTGCGGTGCGGTGCGCTTCGTCGCACACGATCAGGTCGAAGACGTGCCCTGTGGTCGTCTGCATGTCGGCCACGACCTGGAGCGACTGGTAGGTGGAGAACACCACCGTCATCTGCTCGGCAGACAGCTCGTGGACCCCCGCTTCGACCAGCGCCGCCGGGTCGGTGGTGGGCGGCACGACGAGGTCGTGGGGGGTGGCGTTCTCGCCTTCGAGGGTCTTACCCGCCGTGACGTCGGAGCAAACAGCGAACGGCCGGATCGGGACTTCGCACTCGCCGGTCCACTCCTTGAGGGACTGCGCCACCAAAGCGATCGACGGGGCCAGGAACAGCACCGACTTCCCGGCCCCGGCGTGTTCCTCCGCGATGCGCAGGGCAGTGAAGGTCTTGCCGGTGCCGCACGCCATGATCAACTTGCCGCGGTCGGCTTCGGCGAAGCCCGCGCGGACAGCGTCGACGGCCTTGACCTGGTGGGGCCGCAGTTCGTGGCGCTTGGTGGCCTTGAGCCCGGAGGGGTTCGCAACGTCGTAGGACGACCAGTCGACGGTCATGGCGTCGAGGTCGTCGACGCCCATCCGCTCGATAGGCACCGCATGACCTTCTAGCGATTTCTCAGCGTTGGCCGACCACAGATCGGTGGTGGACACGATGATTCGCCGAGCCCACTGCTTCTGCCCAGAGAGGGCAACGAAGGAGTCGATCTCCTCCTTGGTCAGCGTGGCGGTTGGGGCGTAGCACTTGCACTGGATCGCCACCAGGCCACCGTCGACATCACGGGCCACCAGGTCCACGCCGATGTCGGCCCCGCCTCGTCCCGGCCAGTCCATCCAGCGCCACACGTCGGTGAACTGCTGCTGGTAGGTCCGGTCCGTTCTGAACGCGTGCAGCATCAACTGCTCGAACCGGTCGCCCTTGTCGTGCTCATCGCTGGCGATAGCTCGGATCTCGGCCAGTACCTGCTCGACCGGCGTCAACGTCGGTGCCCCTCGACAAGCTGCATCCGTCGAGTCTCCCACCTCGGACAACTCGCAATCGGCCCACAGGCAGACCCGCCCGGTCATCCAGTAACCCAAGGCGAACGGCTGAGGCCGTCCTTCCGGTCGCTCAAAGCTTGTCGGCTGGGGCGCTAGCCCGACATAGGTAAGGGGCCTCGCTGCGCTCGGCCTTGATGGCTTCGGTCTCTGGTGCGCTCCGCTGGAAGGTTCTGGTCGACTCCCGTGATGGTCCGTTCTGTGGCCGGTGGCGAGGTGCTCTATGACTTGTCTGGGCGGGTGCGGTACGGGGTCTTGGTGGTGGCGGTCAGCGGGTGGCGGACAGGTGCTGTGTGTACGGCGAGATGGTTCTGGCGCGGTTGCTCTCGTGGCTGCATTCGTGCTGGGTTCTGGTTAATAAACCTCCTAGGCCCGAAAAGGCCGTTTACCAAGGTAGATGGGGGTGAGATCCGCGACGGCCCTCACAAGATCTGCCGTTTGTGTGGGAGCGCCCCGACGCCAGATTTGTGCAGCAATCACGGTCGGTACCCGGACCGGGCGCATGTTCGTTGACATGGTTTCACGACGCTCCCGTCCCCGTGTTTCGCTCCCGCCCCAGCCCGAATCGGAGGTGGTACCTCTTGATGATCGAAAGGCGTTCGAGCCCTGTGTGCCGGGACACGGGGCCGGGTCGCGGTGGGACCCGATCTATGACCGCCACCGTGACTGGGTGTGGTGGTGGGACTGCCGCCGTCGGGCCGAGGCCCGCCAGGCCAAGGGCGAGCGCACGGGCCGGTCCCAGGATCTGCGACGGTCAGTCGACAAGGCCCGCCAGCTCGTACGCGAGGACCCCGACGCGATCCTGGCTCTCGGCGCGATCAACCAGTGGGTCACCATCACCTCCCAGCAGGCCGGTGCCTTCGTTGGGTGGCCGGTCGAGCCGCACCGTGGCCGGCCGCAGTGGCGCCGCGAGCCCCGGGTGCTGCGTCTGTTGTGGGAGGCCGGTCTCGTCGAGGTCGGCCAGTTGGACGGGTACACGTCGGCGGGGACCCCGAGGGCGTGGCGGCTGCTGCCCGACGACGGGTTCGCCGACACGCTGAGCGTCGATGCCCGCTACACCGTCCACGCCAACCTCGGTTGGAAACTCGGTCCAGTTGGCCCGAGCCACTCGATCGTCGCGGCCGAGCTTGGCTTGAGGCTCGCCCAGAGCGGGTATATCGACACTGTCGTCGGCGAACCTCTGTCGGCCCATCGCCTGCTGTTGCCCTCGCCCGCCACGAAGCATTCGCCCGCAGCCTGTGACCTCACCATGTACGGCCCCTGGGGCAAGAAGGTGGCGGTCGAGGTGACCTGTTCACGGTCCCGGAAGGATGTGGCCCGCAAGGTGGATCGTCTGGTCCGGTCGCTCATCGCCATGCGGGGGTCTGAGGGGTCGTCGGTCGCGGTGTGCATCCTCGATGCCATCCTTCCCGGCGACCGCCATGGGTCCGCGGTTCGCATGATCTATGAGGAGGTCCACCGGGCCCTGCGCTCCGAGCCGGCCGGTGTGTACCACGAGCTGAGCGAGCGGATGTTCATCGCGCGATGGACCGACTGGTTCCCGGCCCCGGGCACAGCGATCCAAGACTGGCGCCTGTTGCCCGCCTACAAGACGGGCCCCGACGGCCCTACCACCGTCGATGCGCTCGCCCATGCCTGGGTGCGCCTAGAGCCAGAGTCTGGGCACGCCGATGCGGTGGCAGCCACCCGCTTCCTAGGCGGCACCCCCGCCCATGTCAGGTCCCGTCTGATCGAGCAGCACGGCGACCTCGACCTGGAAGCTCTCTACCTTCGCCACAGCGGGCTGGACGTCCTGCTCCACAGACCCGCTGTGTAACGGCTGCAGGGCGCTATACGGCCCCCCCGGCGGTCCTGGCGGTCTTGGGCTGCCTACGGCCCTCTAGAGGTGAGTGAGCGTCTCGTGTCTATTCGGGGGCCTGAACCTCGATGCCTGGCTGTGTTGGAGGGCGATCGTCCGTGCACCTCGCAACCGGTGGTCGTTCTACCCGGGCGAAGATCGCGTACGTAGCGGCCCCAGGGTCCGCTGTCGTGGCGCTGCTTGCCTGTCAGGTGGGTTGGGCAGGATGGTCGCCGAGATCCACGTCGCGTAGGTCAACTACTCGCTTGTCGTCGGCGTCTAGGACGCTCGGGCTCGCTTCGGCCGCGAGATCTTCGACGTTGACGCCGATGACCTCGGGTCGCACTAGGAGGTACTTGTCCTCTCGGCCATTGATCGTGACCTTGCGTCGAGGATCGGTGGTGTTCGCTCCACGAACGAGCACCGGGTCGCCGTGCGCGTCGGTGGCTTGGGCGAAAGCAAGTCGCACACGGCTTGCGTCACCCGAAGCCGAACGACCGAGCTTGTTGACAGCAGTTGCAGTGAGGCTGGGGTTGAGCGCGACCGCCTTTTCGCCTCGGTACCAGATGACGTAGCCGATGTGATCGCCACCCTTGCGCCACGTGCCCTCCTGCTCTTGGTGCCATCCCCACGTCAGCCCCGATCCTTCGACGGGGCCTCCGCCATCCACAGTTACGAGGTGCGCCTTGGCGTGGCCCAGGAGGCTCTTGACGTCGTCAAGGATGCCGACGGCCGGGGAAGTGTCAGTCACGGCCACAACGGTGTCCTTCACCGCCTGCGAAGCGGCTGCTGCTAGCGCCTTGTTGACCTTCTCCTCCTCTCTAGGTGAGGTGATCACCTTCAGTTCGTTCGCGATGCGCATGAGCAGTGATCCACCGAGCAGCAGATCCCGCATGATGATCTCGGTGCGAGTATCGGGCCGGGTAGACGGTGATGTGACGCTCTGGTCGATGGCATCCGCGGTGAGAAGGTCCGCCCACTCCCGGAGTTGCTCTCGGACATTGGAGATAGACGCGGTCACGGCGACGGTCGGGAGGTCATCTGGGTCGACTGCTTCGTCGAGCATCCGGGCCAGCACGCCGATCATGAAGCCGGCCGCCGTCCGTTGTCCGCTGGTGTTCGAGGTGAGGTGGGTCATCACCTCGTACGCGGGCTTGGACGCTGGACGGACCTGAAGAACAACGAGGCGCTGGATCGTCGAGTTGCTGTTCGCAGACGCTGGCATCTCTTCGCCAGTGAGCACGACCGAGCCCGATAGCGCAGGTACCTCTTTCGCCTTCAAGTCGGGACTCGATCGAGACTTGACGGCTCCGTCGTAGGCACCCCTGGAGATCCGGTTGATGATCTCGTTCATCGCAGCCATCTCCTGGCCGCCGCCGGGCCGGTAGTCATCGACGAGCGCGACCATGTTGCGGGCATCGGCGAGCTTCACCTCGATGCCCGTTGGGGTCGAGGACAGCGACAGGTAAGGCCGGTTCGCGAACCGGTCACCGAAACAGGACGCCCAGACCTTGGCGAGCATGGTCTTGCCGGCCCCGGGCAGGCCGACAAGGTACGGGGTACCGAGGGCCGGGTCACCGGGGAGCAGGGATCGGGCGACAATGATCGCTCCCAAGCACAGCCGCAGCTTGAGTTCCTCCAGGTGTTCGCGCTCTTCGGCGCTGCGGGGGGAGAACCGCCGGGGGTCTTCAGCGATGAGACGGTCGACGATCCCGCCGAGCACCCAGTCGTCGAACCACTGCTTCCATGCATTGGTGACGTCGTCGAGGTCGTCTCCAACCAGAGGGTGTGCGAATCGCGCATCGGAGGTGGTGACGACCTTGCCACTGTCGGAGGTGAACGGTTCGAGATCGGCGACGCCAGGTAAGCCCGCGTTGTGCTGCCGGTCGCCGATGGTCACGGCGGCGGGCGAGCCGATCCAGCCGTGCCCGTGGACGTAACGCCATCCTCTGGGTTGCTCTCCGGCTTCTATCTCGTAGTACCAGCCCGTTGTCTGGAGCTCCACCCGTTCAACGGGCGGAGAGCCTGCGGCTCGTGCATTTCTGGTGCGGGTACCGATGGTGTTGACGAGCCGCCACCCATCGTCGCTGCCACAGGCCATATCGAAGGGCGCGGTGACGGCCAGCTTGCGGAGCCAACCGAGGTTCGGGAGGTCATCGTCGGCGACCTCAACGGTCCTCGTCTTGGCCACTGTCTCGGTGGGGCCTTCTTCGAACCAGTCCACCTGGACGGTGAGCCACTCGTCTCCTTTAGAGATGAGGTGGTCGATGATCCGGTGTCTGCTCACCACTTCAACGGTCTGCGCAACGGCGCCGAGCTTGACGGCCTGGACGGGGCGTGGCTTCGGGTCCGATCCGATACGTCGCATCTCCCACCCCCAGGTCAGTCGCGCGGTCTCGTCCACCTCGAACCTCTCGTGGAAGGCGTTGATTGGTTCGCGGTCATCGTCGGGCTGGAGATCAGGCTCGGGCATCTGGTGGTTGGTGAGCAGTTCAGCGAGCGATCCGCCGGCGGCCAGCCAGTCGTCCACGCCGGTCTTGTTGGCGTCGCCGTCGTTGGGGACCCCCAGGAAGATCACGTTGTCGACGCCGGCCTTGCGGAGAAGCTGACCGGTCCGGGCGAGCGAGCCCCGAACCATCTTGTTGTCGGCCCAGTCCGAGTCCCAGCACAGGTAGACGGTCTCACGACCTTCGACGATGCGGGCCAGTGACGGAGTGAGCTCGTAGGTCTTGTGCATCGACCCGCCGACCGGGTCATGGACCTCGTACCCCATCGTGACGCCGGTGAGAGCGACCGGGACGACGTCGATCCCTTCGGCGAGAGCAGCCGTCAACAAGGCGTCGGCCTTGGGGACGCCTTCGGTGAGGATGAGAGGCGAGTCGGTGTCGGTCGCCTTCGAACCCATCCACGGGTGGATGTCGGCAGGAAGGTCACCATGGTCTGGCCCCCGGCTGGCCCCATGGGGGGCTTCGAACTTGATCGGCTTGCCCTTGTCCATGCGGGGATCGTCGAGGCGGCACTGGAACGTGGACGGCTCATCGGGACGGGTGGCGTCGTAGAGCGGGATGATCAAGGCGGCGGCGCCGGCCTTGGCGTTTATCTGGCCTCGGGCGGGATGACCTCGACCCCAACCGAACTTGCCCAGGTTGTTCA
>CAZVVS010000276.1:0-6768 GCA_964630585.1 uncultured Gordonia sp. | reverse complement strand
GCAGGAGCCTCCAGGTGAAGACGTCGAGGGCGGCGTGCAACCCGATCAGGACCCGCTTCCGCTCGTTGGCGACCCCTGCAGCCTTGGCGATCTCGTTGAGGCTGACGGCGTCGTAGTCACGTTCCATGAACAGATCGAGGGCGGCCTCGGCGATGCGTCGCCGCGTGCTGGCGGCGCCCTCGGTGCGGCGGTTGAGGTGATCGGATCGAGTGCCAACGACCCCACGACCCCGCTTGATGGTGGGCGTCGGTTGTCAGCAAACAGGGCAAACCTGCGAAAAATGCGATTTTGCCTAGTTGATTGACATGTCACGCGGGTTGGTGGGACCGTGGTGCATGGTCACCCCGCTCAGGGATCAAGCCGGCCCGGCTACCCGATGAGCTCCTCGCCGAAGGGGTCTCGACCTTCGACGCGGCCGAGGCCGCCCGCCGCACCGGACTGGCTTCGGACCGCGTTCACGGTGCGCTGAAGCGCCTCGCCGACGCCGGTCAGATCTTCAGTCCCGCTCGCGGCTTCTACGTGGTCATCCCGGCCGAGTACCGCTCCTGGGGTGCGGTGCCGGCGTCGTGGTTCGTGCATCCGATGATGGCCCACCTCGGTCGCGGCTACTACGTCGCGCTCCTCTCGGCGGCGGAGATGCTCGGCGCGGCGCACCAGCGCCCGCAGGTGTTCCAGGTCGTCGTCGACAAGTACCTTCCGAATCGAGCCTTCGGCCGGGTGCGGATGCAGTTCGTCGTGAACAAGCACGCCGCCGAGCTGGCGACGACGCCAGTCAACTCACCGACTGACACGTTGCGCGTCTCCACTCCTGAGGTCACGTCGCTGGATCTGGCGAACCGACCCAACGACAGCGGAGGTCTCAGCAACGTGGCCACGGTGATCATCGAGCTCTTCGAGGACCGAGAGGTCGTCGAGCAGGGCCTCATCGACGGCGCGCGCTTCTACCCGAGCGCGTCCGTGCGGCGAGCCGGGTACCTGCTCGAGACGTTCGCCGATGCCCGACTCGACGAACTGCACTCGTTCGTGGACCCCGCTACCTGCGAACCCGCACCGCTCCAGGCCGGCGGCGTCCGCCGCGGCCGGGTCGACCCGCGATGGAACCTGCGGGTGAACACCGAGATCGAGCCCGACCTGTGATCCCGGCGCGACACATCCGAGCGTGGAGCCTGCACAAGATCGTGTTGCCCGAACCGCTCCGCTACAGCGAGGACCTCGACTACGTCCGCGCCACCCACGGCCCCATCGGCCCGTTGCTCGACGCCATCCGCGAGATCGCCGACCGTCTCGGCCTGGACGTCAACACCGACGTCGGCTCGTACCCCAAGGCGAGACTGCGTGCGCCGTTCGAGACCGGCTCCGGGCTGATGCGCGTCAAGATCGAGATCAACACCTACGAGACCTCGCCGGCCCGACCTCATCGCCGAGCGACCTATGAGGTCGAGTCGGGATGGTGGTCTGGAAGCGCCGACGTGTTGACGTTCCAGCCCGAGGAGCTGGTCGCCACGAAACTGCGGGCGCTGTTCCAGCGCAAGAAGGGCCGTGACCTCTTCGACCTCTGGCTGGCGCTGACCGTTCTCGGGCTCGACCCCGCCGAGATCGTGGCGTGCTTCGACCCGTACCGACCCGAGGGCTACACCGCGGCGCGAGCCGGGCAAGGGCTCGCGGAACACCTCGGCGATCCCGGGTTCCGCGCTGACCTCCTCCCGCTGCTCGGTGAGGTCCCAGAGGGCTACGACCTGGACACCGCGGCGAGTCTGATCGCAGGGTCGCTCATCGATCGCCTCTGATCGAGCCCCGGACCAGATCACGCCTGCTCGGCGTGCGCGTTCGTTCAGGCGGGGACTGTCAGTCTCCGTCGGGCGCGTTACCGAGGAGCACGGTCACAGGTCCTGCTTCTCGCCGAGGAGCTCTCAGACGGCTTTGTGGTCGCGATCGTCCAACGCTCGACAGGCCGAGTCCGCCGAACGTTGCGGCATCGACCAAGGGACAAACGAGTCGCCGAACCCCCGTTCAGCTGGTGCCGATCGGGGAGCGCTGAGTGAGCGGTGGCAGCTCGAACAGGGCGTGGTGGCAGCGAGGGCGTCGAGGTCGCCGTCGTGATCGCGAACCGCCACGGCGCAGAACCAGAGGTCCACAGCGACCAGTCGGGTCCGGCACGCTGGTCCCAGACCTCGGGACCGAACCGCTGGACCCGCTTGGGCCTCGCGTCGCTCACCACGGTCTCGACCTCGGGCCGGCGGCGACAGCGCGAAGCATCGCCAGCAGCGTCGACTCGCCTGCCGGCGGGACGGAGACGCCGCGGTCGCGCCAATCGCCGTGCTCGGCGGCGAACCCGAACAGGTCGAGCAACGCCCACCCCGTGTGGAACGCGTAGCGGACGTCCTGCTCGTTCGGTGGGCGCTGGAACGCACCGTCGTTGGTCCGCCAGCCCAGCTCGACGGCATCGCCGGCGATCTCACCGAACAGGTCGCTGGTCGCGACCGGTCCGCGCCGCTCCAACAAGATCTGTGCCGCGTCGTCGATCACGAACCGGTCCCAGCCTTCGGGTGCGACGGTGCGGGTGAACGCCCCCCACGCGAGGAGTGGGTCCTCCGCCATCGCTGCGCCGCGCTCGGTGCGGCGGAGGACCTTGCCACGCTTGCGCAGCGCGCCGGCGGTCTCGAGCCACGCTCGGAGTCGGTGGAGTGCGATCACGTCGGTCTCCGAGCGCGGCGCCCCCCGTGTGCGGTAGGGGTCGTCCCAGGGGTGGTGCTCGTGGACGTCGACCACGAACGCCCGGTTCAGGTAGCCGACCTGGGTGAGCGCCTGCTCGTCGCCGAAGCGCGCCAGCAGCCACGTGACGGGCTCCATGTGCTCGGCGAGGTCCGGTGGCGGGTCGATCGGATGCAGGAGCCGGTTGGCGATGCCGGCCCGGCGCCGGCCGACCCGCTCGCAGCGCATCGACGCGGTGCGAACCCACTCGCCGATCCGCTCGGTGACCACCACGGTGCGCCACGACTGCCCTGGCTGGTCGGGATGATCGGCGTCCAGGGCGGCGGCCGTGATCGCCTGCTGACGGATCCGCCACCCGCGACCGCCGACCACCAGGTCTCCGCCGTCGATGGCCAGCTCCAAGACGTTCTCGACTGTTGCGTGGGTGCAGGCCTCCTCCATCCCCATCGTCTGGCCCCACGCGAAGTCGTCGAGGTCGGGGGGTTCGATGCCCGACGCCTCGCGCGCCTTGCTCATGGCCTTGAGGCCTTCGGCATCCGATCGCTCGAACGCCGCGTGGACCGCGGCGGTCCGCTCATCTCGACACACCGCGGCGTAGGCGTCGAGGCCGAGCTCGTCGAACAGGATCGCGGCCGTCTCCGCCAGGCGGCCCATGTAGCCGGGCTCGTCGGTCAGATACTTCGTCGGCAGCCGGTACCAGAGCCAGTCCTGCACGCCCGCCCGACGGATCTGGCCCGGTCCTTCATCCCAGGTCAAGGTGTTGTAGACGTGGTCGGCCTCGCGGGCGAGCTCCTCGTCCCGTTCACCGATCCGGGAGATCGCGGCGGTCACGTCGTCCTCGGTGAGCTCCCACGGCTGACGTCGATTGCGGACCACCGGTGCCATCCACCCATCCTGCCCGCGCTCGACGATTGCGGCGGCACGGCGGCCCAGTCGTGGCCCGCCCCAGAGCGCACGGCGGCAGCGACGCGGGTGACGAGCCGGCCAGGAGGGGCATGACGGCGTCGGGCGTGAGGCGCAGTCGCCAGTGCGGGTGATGAGAGATCTGATAATCTGATGTGGTGCCCGACGTGACCGCCACCGATGCCGCCCGGAACTTCGCTGACCTGCTGGACGCGATCGAGCACCGGGGCGAGCACTTCACCATCGTGCGGCGAGGGCGCGCGATCGCTCAGCTCGAACCGGTGCGCCGCGGTGGGGGAGCAGACGTGAAGGCGCTGTTGCGCCGGCATCGTCCCGATCCTGACTGGTCGACCGATCTCAACGAGGTCCGCGATCTCATCGAGATCGACGGGCGGTCGTGACCCGACTGCTGTTCGACACGACGTTCCTCATCGACGGTGAGAGAGCCGGCAGCGGCCTCGACGATCTCGTCGACGATGACGACGATGTCGCCGTCGCCACCGTGACGATCGCGGAGCTGCGCGTCGGCGCTCTGCTCGCGAAGGGCAGGCGCAGGGACGCTCGCATGGCGTACGTCGACGACATCGTCGAGACCATCCCGATCCTCGACTACGACCTTGGCGTCGCGGAGAGGCATGCGGAGCTCCTCCTGGCTGTTCGAGCGATCGGCAAGCCTCGCGGCGCCCACGACCTCATCATCGCTGCAACAGCGAGCGCCTCCGACCGCATCGTCGTGAGTGCCGACATCACCGGGTTCCTGGATCTTCCCGGTGTCTCCGTCCGGACGCACCGCTGACCTGGTGCTCGGTCACCCGCTGGGAGACACGTGATGCGCTGACACGGGCCCCGTGGCTCACGCGATGGCCGCAGCCCCGGCGGGCGTTGTCGCCCATCTCGCCCGAGCCCGAACTGACGGCGTGGTGGGTCGCCGCGGTGGTGGGTGGGTTCGTGGCGGCCGGCGTCAGCCGGTGAAGCGGGGCGCAGCCGCCACGGCCCGCGTCGCGGTCGGGCCGGTCGCCGTGGTCGACGAGGTCGTGGTCGCGACCGTGGTGCCCGTCGTGGACGGCGAGGGGTCACCCGGTGGGAGGTAGGCGATCGCCACCACCCCGTCACCGGGCTTCGTCCCCGTGAAGAGCTCGGCGCCAGCCGGGCCGTGCCCGGAGCCGCCACCGCCGCCGGAACCGCCCCACCCGTCGGGGTCGGCGCCCCCACCGCCACCGCCGGCCCAGCCGCCCCCACCGCCACCGCCGCCGCTGCCTTGGGAGGTGCTGGTGTTCGTCCCGCCGTCGCCGCCCTGACCGACTGCCCCAGGCGAGCCGCCGGGCAGGCCGGCCGAGCCGGGCACAGAGCCGGACGCCCCGCCGCCGCCGGTGCCCGTGCTGTTCGGGTGGCTGGAGCCCGAACCTCCGTCGACACCACCCCCCGGTGTGCTCGACCTCGTCCAGACGGGCCCTCGAGCGGGGCAGCGTCGAGCGCGGCGACGACGTGGCTCGACACCGGTGCGGTCGCCCTCAGCAAGCGGGAGCGGGAGGTCGCGCTGCTGGCCGCGCAGGGGATGACCAGTCGTGCCATCGCCGAGCAGCTGTTCATCTCGTCCCGCACCGCCGAGAACCACCTGGCCAAGGCCTACGACAAGCTCGGCGTGCGGTCGAGGGCCGAGCTCTCCCGCGTCCTCGACGGCGGGACCGTGGCGCTCGTCGTCTGGCGGCGTGGGAGACGAGCCCGCCCTCCTCGCAGACCACCGCCCCGCGGGAGTGGGGAAGTCGGCCTCGTCGAGGCGGACCCGTGCGGGATCCACCGCCTCGATCCAACTTCGCTTCCCTGTTCGTGACGGGCGATCACGTCCCGCCGTCCGCCATCCCTCCCGCGACGACGTCGCACGAGCGCTCACACCGTCGCGTCGATCACCGGCCCGCGCCCCTCAGGTGGGCAGCCCCCATGCCCGCAGGTGCCCGTCGTTGGTGAGGACGTAGAAGCGGCCGTCCTTCACGAGCACCTGACGGCTCGACCCGAGGATCGGCCCGTTGAGCGTGATCGACTTCTTCGGCGAGCAGTTCTCGACCAGCGTGCAGTCGGTGCGGGCGATCCTCAAGCTTCCGTTGACGATCACGTAGGCCAGGCCGTTGGCCAGCGTGGGCGCGGTCCAGATCTGGTCGACGAAGCTGTTGATGTAGGTGTAGGCGCAGGTGGGAGCGCCGCATCCCGCGAGCGGGAACCCGTAGAAGATCCCCGTGGTGTTGCCCACGAACACCTTGCCCGACGCCACCGACGCGGAGGCGTCGGCGGGTTGGTTGCCGGCGTTGCCCGTCCACAGCACCGTTCCATCGGGGCCGACGGCGTAGAGCTTCCGGTCTGTCACCGAGGTGAGGTAGACCGTCGTGTCCACCAGGACGGGCCGGGTCGCCCACGGCACGGCGGTGACCGCAGCCGTGGTCTCGTTGCAGACCGTCCCCGCGGCGCACGGTGTGGACCACTGGTAGAGGGAGTCACCGACCGCGACCGCCACCTGGTCGCCGACGACGGCCGGCTTCTCCACCGTTCCCACCGCGCCGCGGATGATGCGCCGCCCGCTGCCGGCCACGTCGATGGTGACCGTGCGGCCCGGTCCGTAGTCGGCGTGGTCGGTGACCTCGCCGGTGATCACCAGGCCGTCGTTCGCGTAGCCGAGGGGAGCGGCGGGGCGGAACGTGTCCGGGCCCGTCGTGGCGACCCCCGACTCGTTGTCGAGCTTCACGATGGCGCCGCCCGCAGAGGCAGGTGCCGGCCCCTGGACCTTGGTGTCGACCAACACGTCGACCGTCGTGGAGTTCCCGTAGACCGAGATGATGTGCGGCCCAGCGATCTCCGGATGGGCGTCGGGGATGGGCGTGTTCCAGGCCACGGTGCCGTCGGTCCGCACCGACACGACCTGGTCGTCGGTGGTCACGATGATGTTGCCGTTCGCGGCGAAGACGGGCTCGCCCATGGCGGTCACCGTGCCGTATCCGGTGAGGGTGGTGTCGAACTTCGCCACGACGGTGCCGACGTTGGTGGCGTCGAGCGTGCTCTCGGTCGGGTTGGAGCTCGTGTTGGCGTTGTCGAAGCCGGCCTGGCCCAGCGGTGTCTGACACGCCGTGAGCGCGACGGCGGCGACGGCAGCCAGCACTGCACCCC
>CAZVVS010000275.1:0-6769 GCA_964630585.1 uncultured Gordonia sp. | reverse complement strand
GCCGCTGCGGTGAAGGACTTCCCGTCGCTCGCCTTCCTGCTCGCCGCCCCGCTCATGCACGGTGCCGCGTCGTACTCGCTGTTCACCTTTCTTTCGCTGGGCGGCCGGCTGATCCTCGAGCGCGACTTCGACGCCGAGCAGATCGTGCGCAACATCGAGCGGGACCAGACGCAGATTATCCTCATCGTCGGTGACGCCATGGGCCTGCCGCTGGTCGAGCAGATGGAAAAGCTCTCCGACGAGGTCGACATGTCGTCGCTGTTCTCAGTCGCCTCGGGCGGCGCGATCTGGAGTCAGCACGTGCGCGACCGCATGCTCGCCGCCAAGGAGGGACTGCTGCTGCGCGACAACTTCGGGGCCTCGGAATCGGGCAACGACGGTGAGATCAGCCTCGACGAGAACGGCAACCTCAAGGTGCCGCCGACCGATCGGATGATCGTCGTCGACGAGCGCAACGAGCGCATCACGACGCCGAAGGAAGTCGGGTACATCGCGCGCATCGGCAACATCCCGCTGGGCTACTACAAGGATGCGGAGAAGACCGAGCGCACGTTCCCGGTGATGGCCGACGGCACCCGTATCTCGGTGCTCGGCGATATGGGCTACGTCGAGGAGGACGGGTCGATCGTCTTCCTTGGCCGCGGCAGTCAGTGCATCAACACCGGTGGCGAGAAGGTGTACGCAGAGGAGGTCGAGGCGGTGCTGCACGCGCATCCGGCGATCGCCGACGCGCTCGTCGTGCCGGTTCCCGACGCGAAGTACGGTCAGCGCGTGGCCGCTGTCGCCAAGCTGGCGGAGGGCTTCGACGAGCCGACCCTCGAAGACGTGCAGGAGCACTGCCGCGCCGACCTCGCCGGCTACAAGGTGCCCCGCACCATCGTCTTCGTCGACGAGGTGAAGCGCACCCCGGCCGGTAAGGCCGACTACAAGTGGGCCAAGGCCGCGGCGGATCAGCCCGCGCCCGCCTGAGGCCGCACCGTAGGTTGGCCACCATGAGATTCCGGTGGTGGCTGCTCGTCGGCACGCCGCTGTGCGTGGTGGCGCTGGTGGTGGGGCTGTGGTGGCCGCGACCGCAGGCTCCGTCGGTGTTCCCGGCCGCTCCGACGGTTCTGCGCGTCGCACCGCTGACGTGTTTGAATGCCGCGCTCGATGCCTACGGCGACTCCGGCCGCGGTTGGAGCGGCGGGGACTCGACGTGGACGACCGCGCTGCCCGACAAGCGCGAGCTGTTCGCGTTCTCCGATTCCTTCCTCTCCCCGGTCGACGGCACCGGCCGCCCCGGACACGCGCCGTTCGTGCACAACTCCTTCGTGGTGCGGGCCGTCGACGGCGCGATGAGCACCGTGGTCGGTGGCATGCCGGACGCGCCGGAGTCGCTGCTCTCGCCGGGCAAGCCCGCCTGGTATTGGCTGGGCGCGGTGACCTACCTCGGCGGGGCCCTGCAAGTGCCATTGGGGAAGTGGCATCCCACCGGGACGGGTCCCTTCGACTGGGCGTTCGCCGGATCGTCGGTGGCGCGGTTTTCCCCCGACGATCTCACTCGCCCGACGGTCATCACGCCGCTGCGTGATGACCGCGGCATCCAGTGGGGGCAGTGGGTGGCGCCCGAGCACGACTTCACCTACCTCTACGGGGTCGAGGGGGCAGGGCGGCGCAAAGCGCTGCACGTAGCCCGGGTCGCCGGGCATGACCTGCGCGCACCGCTGGAATTCTTCGACGGTGAGCAGTGGCGCCGCGCCGACGATTCCGGTGCCGGCTCGTCCAGGCCGGTGGCCGCCGACGTCTCGGGCGAGTTGTCGGTGCACCAGTTGCGGCCGGGGCTCTATCTGCTCGTCACCACCGAGAGCGGCCCCGGCCTGTCCGACCGGATCGTCGGGCGCTTCGCCTCGTCGCCGACGGGGCCCTTCGGCCCCGCCCGGTTGCTCTACACGACGCCGGAGACCGGCGTGCGCGGTAGCTATCGCGACCCCGACGTCTACACCTACAACGCCCACGCGCACCCGGAGTTCTCGACTCCGCGCGTCGTCGTCATCTCTTACAACGTCAACAGCGTCGACACCGCGATCGGCGGTGACGTCTACCGCGATGTGACCATCTACCGCCCGCGATTCATCAAGGTGACCTTCGACGGTCCGCCGGCGGGGGAACCCGCGCGCGCGCCCTGTCGGTGACGATCTGCTAGCGATTCTGCTCGGAAAGCGAGCGCAATCGCCGTGTCATGACGGGCTACGACGCGTCGACCACCTCGGGCACGATGCGCCGCGGGGTGAACCACGTCAGGAACCCGGCGCCGACGATGAGCATGACGCCCAAGATGAGGCAGGACGTCTGCATGGGCGAAATGAAGGCGGCGTTGGCGCCTTCGCTGATTTGATGGGCCAACTGCTGCAGATGGCTTGCCTGCTCGGCCGGAACACCCGGTGCCGAGGCCTGCGCGGTGATGCTCTCGGCGACCTTCGTCGCACCGGCCAGTGAATTGGTGATCCCCTCTGCCGCCTGTGCACCGGCTTCGGCGTTGCCGCCGGTGGCCGGGTTGCCCAGCGCGGAGCGGGCGGCGTCGGCGGTGGGCCCGATCAGATTGCCGTACCCGGCGGCCACGAGCGACCCGGTCAGCGCGATGCCGATGGCAGCGCCCAATTCGCGGGCGGTGTCGTTGACAGCCGAGCCGACGCCCTGGTCGTCGAGCGGGGTGTTGGACATGATCGCCGTCGTCGACGGTGCCGCGGCCAGGCCGATACCGGTGGCCGAGATGAACAGGAATGTCGCCAGCACCCAGTAGCTGTCGTAATCGATCAAGCCCATCAGCAGGATGCCCAGGCCCGCGAGGAAGACGCCGAAGCCGACGACGAAGCGCAGGGAGTGAAAGCGCACTGCCAGGTAGTTGCCGACCAGCGAGAAGACGCCCGTGCCGATGAGCAGCGGGAACAGTGCGACCGCGGACTTCAGTGCCGAATAGCCGAAGACCAGCTGGAGCTGCTGGAGGATCAGGAAGAAGATCGCGAACGACGCGAAGAACTGCAGGAGCACCGAGAGCGAGCCGCCACCGAAGGCGCGGTTGGTGAAGAGCCGCACGTTGAGCAGCGGGGTGGGCAGGCGCAGTTCGATCAGCACGAACGCGGCGAGCAGCACGAGTCCGCCGATCAGGGAGATCAGGACCACCGGGTTGGTCCAGCCGTGGGTCGGGACCTCCAGCAGACCGAACACGACGCCGAAAACACCCAGCACCGAGGTGATGGTGCCCGGCCAGTCGAATCGGTGGGGGTCGGAGTCTTTCGAGGTGCCGATGGTCAGGCAGATCAGTGCGGTGACGGCGGCGGACGCGGCGAACGTGATGAAGATGGACTTCCAACTGAAGAACTGCAGCAGGATGCCGGAGACGAAGAAGCCGGCGATGGCGCCGACACCGGCGACCGCCGACCAGATGCTGATGGACAGGGCGCGCTTGTTCTCGGGCACGTTGGACGTGATCAGCGACAGCGTCGTCGGCATGACCAGCGCTGCAGCGGCACCGGCGAGGATCCGCGTGCCGATGAGTTGCACAGGTCCGTCGACGAAGATCGCGAGCAGCGAGGCGACGGAGAACAGCAACAGGCCGGCGATCATCACGCCGCGTCGTCCAATCCGGTCGCCGAGGGCGCCGGCGGGGAGCAGCAGGGCCGCCAGGGCAAGGGTGTATCCGTCGAGGATCCAGGTCTGCTGACCGGCGGTCGCGTCGATGTCCTCGGCGATGGACGGCAACGCCGTGTTGAGCGCGGCCATCGCCGCGACGACCATGCTGACCGCGATACAGACGATGGCGACGAGCCAGATCGTCTGCCAGTCAAGGGCTTTCAGCGCGGCGACGACGGCCGACGGGCTACCGGTTCGGACGGCGTCGCGCACGCGGTGGGTGTGGTCGCCGAGCTCGATTCCGATGCCGTCGTCGGCGTCGTCCCGGTTGGCGGTGGCCTCGTGCTCAGTCATGGTCTGCCCTTCAGGCGGCTCGGGGAACCGACGGTGCGCCGTCGATTGTTTCGATAACAATTCGGGCAATCTGCGACACGGGCGACCAGACCGGGATTCTGGCCATGATCTGTGTCACATTAGTCACTGGAGCAACAAATGCCTGGCCCAGGCTCCGAAAACTCCAGGACCAGGGCGACGGAAAGTGGGAGATCATGGCTACTAGACAAGTCACTGACTCCGACGCGGTCCGAGTGCGGATGTGGCGCGTGCTCTCCATGCTGTCGGCGTTGATCGCCGTCGTCGTGGGGTTGCTCGTCATCACCATCTCCGCAGTCTGACCGCGACCGGCTAGGCGTTCTGCTCGATCGCGTCACCGACGCGGGGCAGGGCGGCGACGACGTAGTCCTTGGCCTTGCTGCGCAGCGAGTTGTACGCCTTGGCCAGCGCGGGCTTCGCGTCGGCGGCCTGCGCGTCGGTCACCGCGAGTAGCCCCTCGGCGGCCTGGTCGCCGTTGGCGGCCAGGTACGCGCCGAACCCCTGATCGGCGGGCTTGGACGCCCACAGCGGGGCGAGCGCCGCAACGAAGTCGTCGAGCATCGCATCGGTCGCATTCGTCACGACGTTCGGCTTGAACTTCTGCGCCGCGGCGTACGCGGCCTTCACCGCGGCACCGGAGAGGCCCGATTGATCTTTGACCTCGGCGTCGATCACTCCGACCAGATCGTCGACGGTCTTGGCGCGGTTGGCGGTGCGTGCGGTGTCAAGGTCGGCCATGTTCTCTCCCGGTGGTGTCGCCCAGCGCAGCACGGAGCTCGGCGAGTAGTTCAAGCGGACGGTCGAGCATAACGTGATGGCCTGCGCCGGTCAGCGTCACCACCCGTGCCGCTGCTCCGGAACGACCGTCGACGAGGGCTTGGGCCTTGGCCGGGTTCATGATGCCGTGCTCGCCTCGGATGACCGTCACCGTGCACTCCGGCGGGGGCGACGGGGCCGGGTCCACCAGCCCCCTGGGGAATCCGCGATCGAACTTCCACCGCCAGCCCTGCTCGTCCTCGGTTATCGAGCCCCGGGCGACGTGGTCGCGCACGTAGGGCAGCGCGTCCTGCTCGGGCAGCAGCCGGTAGCGCGCGAGGGCGTCCTCCTGCGACGCGTAGTGGCGGACTGTCGGGGGAATGGACTTCTCCTCACCGGCGCCGTGTTCCATCATCTCAGCGATATCGGCCGCGTCGAACAGTTCGGAGTCGACGACGACGATCCGGTCCACGACGTCGGGGAACAGGACCGACGCGAACATCGCGACGATCCCACCCATGCTGTGGCCGATGACGACGAGCCGGTCGTCGGCGATGCCGGCGTCGCGTGCGACGGCGACGAGCTCGGCGGCCCACTGCGCGTAGGTGTACTCCTCGCGCCACTCGCTTTCACCGTGGCCGGACAGGTCGTAGGCCACCACCCGACGCGGTTGCGCGGGATCCTGCGCCAACTGGGGGCCGAGGTGGTCCCACCAGCCGGCGTGCGCTGCGCCCCCGTGGACGAGCATCACCCCGGGTGCCGGTTGGCCGGTGGCCGGATCGTCGGGTGCATCCCACGTCCGGTAGGCGACCGCGGCGCCGTCGACCGTCACCGTCGCCTGACGCGGCGTGGTGGCAACCGCATCGGTGAACCAGGCCGGGACGTCGGAGTCGGCCGACGAGGAGGTCATGCCCGCTACGACTTGACGACGACGACGACGTTGGCGAGCGCGGGGGCGTCCCGCTCGACGACGGTCGCGGTGCCGACCAGTCGGTCGCCGGTGTCCCACACGTCGACGCGCAGCGTCTCGCCCGGGATGACTACGCCGGCGAAGGAGGCCGAGAAGTCGGCCAGCGCGGTCACGTCACCGTCGAGCACGTCGTCGACGATTGCGCGGGCGACGCTGCCGTAGGAGCACAAGCCGTGCAGGATCGGGCGGTCGAAACCGGCCCCCCTGGCGAACCCGGGGTCCGAGTGCAGCGGGTTGCGGTCGCCGCACAGGCGGTAGAGCAGTGCCTGATTGGGCCGGGTGGACACGAGGATCTGGTGGTCGGGGGCGCGGTCGGGCAGTTCGACCTTTGCCGACGCGCCGCGCTCACCGCCGAAGCCGCCTTCGCCCTTGGCGAAGATCGACGACCGCGTCGTCCACAGGGTCTCGCCGCTCTCGTCGACGGTCACCGCCTCCTGGACGATGACGGCCGCAGAGCCCTTGTCCTGCAACTCGGCGATCGTGGTTCGCGTGGTCGCCGTGCCCGACGCGGGCAGCGGCCGGTGCGCGGTGACCTGCTGGCTGCCGTGCACGACCTTGGCCAAGTCGATGTCGACGCCGGGGAAGGAGACCTTCGGCGGCTCGGTGGCGTGGAAGTTGGTGGCGACTGTGGCGAAGGTCGGCAGCACCTTGGGCGCGGTGTCGTCGACGTAGGCCAGTCCGGCGGCGTCCATCGGGTCGGCGGCCGCACCGACGGCGAGGTGGTAGAGCGCGACGTCGGAGGCGGTCCAGGAGAACGGAACCTCGGGCAGCTGCGCGCCGAGCGCGACGGAGGGATCGATGGGCATTGTGTGCTCTCCTTACGCGCCGCTGGCGGCGGTCGTCGGCGCGGCCGCGTCGGCCTTGGCCTTCGCGTCGAGCGCGGCGAGATAGCCGAAGACCATCGCCGGGCCGATGGTCGCGCCGGGTCCGGCGTAGGTGTGGCCCATCACCGGGGCGCTGGTGTTGCCCGCGGCGTAGAGACCGTCGATCACCGAGCCGTCGGGGCGCAGTGCGCGGCCGTCCTCGTCGGTGACGATGCCGCCCTTGGTTCCGAGGTCGCCG
>CAZVVS010000274.1:0-6799 GCA_964630585.1 uncultured Gordonia sp. | reverse complement strand
GAGGGGTGAAGACGAGTCGGCCGCCCGGGCGCTGCGCGACCGTCGTCGACGACGACCCGATGATCAGCAGGGTGCGCATGTCGACGGTCGTCGGGTCGAGATCGGCGACGGTCGTCACCGTCAGCGCCTGTCCGGGACCGCCGACGTCGCGGCCCACGAGCACGACGCGGTCGGGGGAGACGCGTTCGAGCAGGAGTTCGCGCAGGTCCGCGACCTGATGGTCGCGGCTTGCCGACCCGGGGTTGTAGATGGCCATGACCAGGTCGGCCTCGACCGCCGCGGTGACGCGGCGCGCGATCACCTCCCACGGTTTGAGCCGGTCGGACAGGGAGATCAGCGCCAAGTCGTGGCCGAGTGGAGCCCCGAAGGCAGCGGCCACCGCGGACGCGGCGGTCACGCCGGGCAGGACCGTCACCTCGACATCGGCGTAGCGATCCTCCGCGGCGACCTCGGCGACGGCCGTCGCCATGGCGAACACACCCGGATCGCCCGACGAGACCACGACGACGCGGCGCCCACGACGGGCAAGGTCGAGGGCGAACTCGGCGCGCTGCGACTCGACTCGGTTGTCACTGGCGTGGACCTGCTGGCCCGGCCGCGGCGTGACCCGGGACAGATAGGTGGTGTAGCCGATGAGATCGGTGGCCGAGGCCAATGCAGCGCGCACCTGCGGGGTCTGCTGGTCGGCCGGTCCGGGCCCCAAGCCGACGACGGTGACGCCGCCGCTACCCGGCGTGCCGGCCGCCGGTGCGAGCGGGTTGTTGATGGCGCCCGGGACCACGATCATCGAGAAATAGGGGACCGACGCCGGGTCGACGTCGACGACGCGCTCGACCCGCTGGGCCGCGGTGGTCGCGCGCTCGACGTACCAGGCCTCGTCGAGGCGGCCCGCCGCGCGCAGCGCCGCGCGCACCCGCTCGAAGGTGCGGCCCAGCTTGAGAACGGCGATCGCCGAACCGCTGGCGAACTGGGCGACCAGCTCGTCGTCGGGCGCGGTGCCGGGCAGGACGACGAGGTTCTCCTCGCCCTCCACCAGAGGGATCCCCAGTGCGGCGCTGGCCCCCGACACCGACGTCACACCGGGCACGATCTCCGTGGCGAAGCGGCCCGCGAGCCGCTTGTGCATGTGCATGTACGAGCTGAAGAACAGCGGGTCGCCCTCGGCGAGGAGCACCACGTCGCGGCCGGCGGCGAGATGATCGGCCAAGCGCGCCGCGCTCTCGGTGTAGAAGTCGGCCATCGCGCCGTCGTAGCCGCCGGGGTGGTCGACGGTCTCGGTGGTGACCGGGTACATCAACCGTTCCTCGACCTGGCCGTCGCGCAGATACGGGACGGCGACGCCGCGGGCGATGCTGCGGCCGTGGCGCGCACAGTGGTAGGCGACGACGTCGGCAGCGCTGATGAGACGGGCGCCTTTGACGGTGACCAGCTCGGAGTCGCCGGGGCCGAGTCCGACGCCGTACAGGGTGCCGGTCATCGCTCGCTCGGGGTGGCCAGGGCGTTGAGCGCGGCGGCGGTGATGGCCGATCCGCCGCGGCGGCCGAGCACGGTGAGGAACTCCAGGTCGGAGCGCTCGGCGAGGGCTTCACAGGATTCGGCGGCGCCGACGAACCCGACGGGTGCGCCGACGACGGCAGCCGGTCGAGGCGCACCCCCGTCGAGTAGTTCGAGGAGGGCGAAGAGTGCGGTCGGGGCGTTGCCAATGGCGACGACGGCGCCGTCGAGGTGGGGCAGCCACAGTTGCAGGGCGGCCGCGCTGCGCGTGGTGCCGAGTTCGGCGGCGAGGCCGGGAACCCGGGGGTCGCTCAGGAAGCACCGGACGTCATTGTCTGCGGGCAGTCGTGCCCGGGTCACGCCCGAGGCGACCATCGTGGCATCGCAGAGGATGGGGGCGCCGGCGTTCAATGCACCCCGGGCAGCGGCGACCACTCCCGGCGTCGCGCGGACTTCGGCGGGCAGGTCGGTTTGGCCGCAGGCGTGGATCATGCGCACGACGACGGTGGCGAGGTCGTCGTCGAAGGCCGACAGGTCGGCCTCGGCGCGGATGATGGCGAAGGACTGTTCGTAGATCGCGGCGCCGTCGCGCAGGTACTCGGCCATGGGAGTTGAGCTTATGTCGGCATCCGGAGGTAGGTTCCGTCGGGCTGGGCCTGCACGCGGACGTGGTCCGTCGTGGGCGAGCCGCAGCCGCGGGAGCAGCCCACCCAGTGTTCGCGCTGCTCCACCGGGTGGATCGCGAGGTGTGCCGCGACATCGGCCCGGACGTCGGTGTGCGATTTCGCGCAACCGGGAGCGCCTGCGCAGCAGCTCAGCAGGGTCCACGGCGAATCCGCGTCGAAGATCAGGCCCATTGGGGCCAGGACGCGCAGCACGGTGTCTGCCACGGGTGCGCTCAAGTCGGCCAGCAGGATCTCCCGGCGGGCCGTGACGAGGATCGGGACCTTGACGGCCGCGAGGAACTCCGCCGTCCGTGCGGGCAGCCGCCCGGCCGGGGTGAGTGCTCCCAACATCACCGCACCGTCGTCCTGCGGCAGCCAGCCGACCAGTGCGGGCGTATCCACGAGGCCGTCGGTGCTGTCGCCGGGCGCACCGTCGGCTTCGGCCAGGTCGAGGCGTTCGACTACCCGGACCAGCATTGCGGTACGCGCCGGCTCGTCCAGCTCGCGGATCCGCCAGGACGAACCCCGGACGCCCGCGAAGGCTTCGGCAACGGTGAGTAGTGCGGCGGCCGCAGCGGGACGGGCCACGGTACCGACTATGTGATCGGCGACGATGAGGTCGGCTTTGCCGTCGGGCCGCCATCGGGAGACGACATCGGGTCGATGCGCGAGGATATCGCCTCGCCCGTCGTCGACACCGAACAGGAACCGTCCCGACAGGCCCTGAGCCGCTCCGCCGCGCAGCTTGTCGTCGAGCTCGGTGACCGTCTCGTCGACGCCGCCGTGACCGCCGATACGTCCGGCCAGGGGTGAGGCAACGATGTTGCGGACGGTGTCGGCGGCACCCGGTGAGCCCAGACCGGCGGCGAGGAGTGCCTGTCCGGCGGCGTCCGAATCGGTGAGGCCCCGCAGCTGCAGGTTGCCGCGGCTGGTGAGTTCGATGTGTCCGTCGCCCAACTCCTCGGCGACCTGCGCAGCGACCGCCAGCTGGTCCGCGCGCAGCCGCCCCCCGGGCAGCCGGACACGTGCGAGCTCGCCGTCGAGCGCCCCGTGTGTGCGCAGCACACCGGGACAGCTGTCAGGGCCGTTCCGGGCCCGAGCGACGGTCATGGTCCCAGCGTACGGCCGCGTACCCCGCTGGTTAGGGTGGAGCCCGTGATCCTGCTGCTGTCCACCTCGGATACCGACCTCATCACCGCCGCCGCGACTGGAGCACCTTTCCGCGTCGCCAATCCATCGAGGATCATCCTCGACGAGATCCCGGATCTGGCCCGCGACGCCGATCTGATCGTCGTGCGGATCCTCGGCGGCCGTCGCGCCTGGGAGGAGGGGATCGACGCGGTCACCGCGACCGGCAAACCAGTCGTGCTTCTCTCCGGCGAACAGCAGCCCGACCCCGACTTGATGGCTGCCTCCACCGTTCCCGCCGGAGTGGCCGCGCAAGCTCACAACTATTTCGCGGCGGGCGGCGTCGAGAACGTGGTCAACGCGCACAACTTCTTGTCCGACACCATCCTGCTCACCGGGCTCGGGTTCACCGAACCAGTTGTCACCCCGATGTGGGGCGTCCTGGAGCGTGAATCCGCCGACTTGCCCGGCGACGCGCCGACTATTGCCGTCGCCGGGAACGAAGTGAGCGGGACAGTCATTGCCGTCCTCTACTACCGCGCACAGCACCTGGCTGGGAACACCCGCTACGTCGATGCGCTCTGCGCGGCCATCGAAGCCGCTGGAGCACGGCCACTACCGGTGTTCTGCTCGTCGTTGCGGACCGCGCCCGATGAACTGATCGAGCTCCTCGGCACCGCGGATGCGCTCATCGCCACTGTGCTCGCCGCCGGTGGGACCACCCCGGCGGAGGCGTCGGCGGGCGGGCAGGACGAGGCGTGGGATGTCGAACGCCTCGCCGCCCTCGACATCCCCATCCTGCAGGGGCTGGCCGTCACGGGGTCGCGGGAGCAGTGGGAGGCCAATGACGACGGACTGTCGCCGCTCGACGTCGCCAGCCAGGTCGCGGTGCCCGAGTTCGACGGGCGCATCATCACCGTGCCCTTCTCGTTCAAGGAGTTCGACGATGACGGCCTGCCCTGGTACCAGCCCGACGAGGAGCGCTGCGCCCGTGTCGCCGGGATCGCGGTCCGCCACGCCCGGCTGCGGCACCTCGCCAATGGGGACAAGCGGATCGCGCTGGTCCTCTCGGCCTATCCGACCAAGCACGCGCGCATCGGCAATGCCGTCGGCTTGGACACGCCCAAATCACTGCTGCGCCTGCTGACGGCCCTGAGCGCCCGCGGCTACGACATCGGCGACCCCACCCGGATCCCCGGCCTACTCGACGATGACTCCGACGCCCTCATGCACGCCCTCATCGAGGCCGGCGGCCAAGACCCGGCATGGCTCACCGACGAGGTACTCGCCGCGAACCCGATCCGCGTCGCCGCCGACGACTACCGCCGGTGGTTCGCCACGTTGCCGGCCGATCTGCGCGAAGGCATCGAGGAGAAGTGGGGTCCGGCGCCGGGCGATCTGTTCGTCGATCGCAGCACCAATCCCGATGGCGACATCGTCGTCGCGGCCATGAGCTTCGGCAACGTCGTCCTCATGGTGCAGCCGCCCCGCGGATTCGGCGAGAACCCCGTCGCGATCTACCACGACCCCGACCTCCCGCCGTCGCATCATTACCTCGCTGCCTACCACTGGCTCGCGGCGAATCCTGATGCCGACGGGTGGGGCTTCGGCGCCGACGCCGTCGTGCACCTGGGCAAACACGGCAATCTGGAATGGCTGCCCGGCAAGACGCTGGGCATGTCCGCCTCCTGCGGCACCGACGCCGCGCTCGGCGACCTGCCGCTGATCTACCCGTTCCTCGTCAACGACCCGGGCGAGGGGACGCAGGCCAAGCGCCGTGCGCACGCCGTCCTCGTCGACCACCTGATCCCGCCGATGGCCCGCGCCGAGTCCTACGGTGACATCGCGCGCCTGGAACAACTCCTGGACGAACACGCGAACATCGCCGCTCTGGACCCCGCGAAACTCCCGGCAATCCGCCAGCAGATCTGGACGCTGCTCACCGCGGCGAAGATGGACCACGACCTGGGGCTGACGCAGCGTCCCGACGAAGAGGTCTTCGACGACATGCTGCTGCACGTTGACGGGTGGCTCTGCGAGATCAAGGACGTGCAGATCCGCGACGGGCTGCACATCCTGGGCGAGGCGCCGGTCGACGAGGGTGAGATCGACCTCGTCCTGGCAATGCTGCGGGCACGACAGCTGTGGGGCGGTTCGGTGGCTCTGCCGGGCCTGCGCGAGGCCCTTGGACTGGTCGAGGACGCCAATCCCGACGGCGACCGCACGCACACCGTCGACGTGGTCGAATCCCAGGCGCGCGAGCTGGTCTCGCGGTGCCACAAGGGTGGGTGGAGCGACGAGGCGGTCGCCGATGCCACCGCTGGACTGCCCTCCGCGGTCGCCGACGTGCTCGGATTCGCCGCACGCGAGGTGGTGCCGCGGTTGCGTGCCACCAGCCAGGAGGTTCCGCGGGTGCTGCACGCCCTCGACGGCGGTTTCATCCCGGCCGGGCCGAGCGGATCGCCCCTGCGCGGCCTCATCAATGTGCTGCCCACCGGGCGCAACTTCTACTCGGTGGACCCCAAGGCCGTCCCCAGCCGGCTGGCGTGGGAGACCGGGCGGGCGATGGCCGACTCGCTGCTGGAGCGCTACCTCGCCGATCACGGTGAGTACCCGCGCTCGGTTGGCCTGTCGGTGTGGGGGACCAGCGCCATGCGCACCTCGGGCGACGACATCGCCGAGGTTCTCGCCCTGCTCGGCGTCGAACCGGTGTGGGATGAGGCCTCGCGTCGCGTTATCGACCTCGAACTCATCGACCCGGAGCAGCTCGGGCGTCCCCGCATCGACGTCACGGTCCGCATCTCCGGGTTCTTCCGCGACGCCTTCCCCCACGTCGTGACGATGCTCGACGACGCTGTGCGCCTGGCGGCAGCCGCCGACGAGTCCGACGAGCAGAACTTCATCGCCGCCCACGTGCGCGAGTCCATGTCCGAACACGGCGACGCGCGGCGCGCGAGCACACGGGTGTTCGGCTCCAAGCCCGGAACCTATGGGGCCGGTCTGCTGCAGCTCATCGACTCGCAGCAGTGGCGTTCCAACGAGGACCTCGCCGCGGTGTACACCGCGTGGGGCGGCTACGCCTATGGCCGCGGTCTCGACGGGAAGGAGGCCGTCGACGACATGCGCAGTGCCTATCGGCGCATCAACGTCGCGGCCAAGAACACCGACACCCGCGAGCACGACATCGCCGACTCCGACGACTACTTCCAGTACCACGGCGGCATGGTGGCGACGGTGCGCGCGCTCACCGGCTCCGACCCCGAGGCCTACATCGGCGACTCGACGCGGCCCGACGCGGTGCGGACGCGCACTCTGTCGGAGGAGGCGACACGAGTGTTCCGGGCGCGCGTGGTCAATCCGCGCTGGATCTCGGCGATGCAGCGGCATGGCTACAAGGGGGCCTTCGAGATGGCCGCCACCGTCGACTACTTGTTCGGTTACGACGCGACGACCAACGTCGTCGCCGATTGGATGTACGAGCAGCTCACCGAGTCCTACGTGCTCGACGAGAC
>CAZVVS010000273.1:0-6815 GCA_964630585.1 uncultured Gordonia sp. | reverse complement strand
TGGCCGGCGCGCCTGCGGCGATCGGGGCGGAATCATCGATCACGGCGGTGCCAGGGGTGGTGGCGACGTTCGCCGCGCGGGTGATGGCGTCGGGGTGGGCGACGATCCAGGCGCGCCCGGCATTGACCGCGCGCTTGAGAGCGAACCGTTCACCGACGTAGTTGAACGGTGCGCCGATGACGGGCAACTGCGACAGCAACCGCAGCGTCTTGTTCGGCTGTGGCCGCCGACCCATCTGGTTGACTCCGCCCTGCAGGGTGCGAACGACGTCCCAAGTCGCCTTGACCACCGACTTCTTCTTGATCTCGAGCGGTACGCCATCGGGGGTCGGATCCAGCGCGTCGACGTGGACCTCGCGTGCTGCGAGCACGCTGGCGAGGAGTTCCACCTGCCGTGCCCGATCGGTTACCCGGTATTCCCGGGCGACAGCGACGAGGACCATCGCCTGGTTCACAAAGCCGAGGACCGTCGTCACCGGCAGTCGCTGTGCCCACACGCCGAACACATTGGGGAACGCGACGCCGATCGTATTGACACTGCCGATGCGATTCACCCACCACTGGGCCCGCTCGGTCATCGACAGCTCGCTCCAGCCTTTGGTGCCGGGGAGGTCAGCAAGGTCGATGGCGCGCGTCGCGATGTGCTTGACGCGGTTGAAGATGCCGTCGCCGACGGGGGTGTCGTCGAATGTCTTCCGTCGCAGACCTGTCACGTCGCTCTTCGAGAGGGCGTCGATGATCGGGTTGAGCGCCGCGATCAGTGCGTCGAGTGCTTCGGTGATTTGGTCGTCAGTGAGTTCAGCCACGCCCAAATCCTAGTGGTCATCGGGCGTTTCGCGACCCGTACGGACGAGGTGATAAAGTTGCGGGCGGTCGATCGGCGACGGTCACCCGGGGCTATGGCGCAGTTGGTAGCGCGACTCGTTCGCATCGAGTAGGTCGGGAGTTCGATTCTCCCTAGCTCCACACCTGAAAAGAGGCTCTGACCAGCGGATACCTGGTCAGAGCCCCTATCGTTGGTGGGTCAGTCGGTGGACCCGTCCCGCAGTGGTCCCGCAGCAGTTCCCCGGGCAGCCGCAATTTTGGCGTCCAGAGCGCCCGCCACCGAGTCGAGATCTCCGTCGAACAAGTCGCTGTAAGTGTCCAGGGTCATCGACGCTTTGGCGTGCCCGAGCATGCGCTGAAGGGCGAGCACGTTGGCCCCGGCGCTGATTGCGAGCGACGCGGCGGTGTGGCGCAGACCGTGGGGCGAGATGTCGGGGAAGTCGGCATCGACGGCCTGAACGGCCTTCAGCGCCTTGTTCCACGTCCGAGGACGCCAGACGGTATTCCGCAGCACTCCGCCCTCGGCAGCGGTCACTAGGAGGTCTTCGCGACCCTTCCCAGCAGCGAGCGCGGCCAGCTCCTCGGCCAGAGCGGCGGGGAAGGGCACCGATCGGCGCTCGTGGGTCTTGGGCGCTCCCCACACCAGAGCGCCCCTGACCTCGGTCACCGACCGGGAGACGTTGATCCGTCGGCGCAGGAAGTCGACATCGGCGACCCGTAGCGCGGCCATCTCGCCCCACCGCAGACCGGTGTACGCCAGCAGCCGCACGACCTCGGGACGGAAGTCGACCGCGGTGGCGAGCTGGTCGACCTGCTCAACCGAGAGGTAGCGGCGATCAGCATGGGCCCGGCGGGGAAGCTTCACGTTTGCGCATGGGTTGGCTGAGAGTCGGCGATCTTCCACGGCCAGCTCGCAGACCGCCCGCAGCGCCCCGACGGCCCGCTCAATCGTGGGCACCCCGACGCCCTCGGCGATCATCTGGGAGACCCACGCCCGCACCGCGGTCACCTTCACCTCTCCGACTTGGACCTCGGCCCACCGCGGCGCGACATGGCAGCGGTAAGCGGTCTCCCGAGAGGCGACGGTCTTGGCTGAGAGCGCCCCGCTCTGACTCTCCAGGTCCTCCCAGAGCGCGCCGACGGTGATCCGCCCCGCACGCTCATGGACGAACCGACCGGTCGACCGAGCGGTGGTCAGCTCGGTCAAGTAGGCGGTGGCGTCGGACTTTTTGGCGAAGCTCTTCGAGTACTCGGTGCCCTCTTCGACCCACCGCACCAACCAGCGCTTGCCACGGCCCCAACGCGCCGACCGCGCCCCGTCGGCCTTGGTCCACGAGTCGGTGATGCCCTCCCGGCGGTTGCGGTTCACTTGGTCACCCCAAAGTCCCGGATCACGGCATCCAAGGTCGGGCGGCTGATTCCGGCTGCCTTGGCCACAACGGTCTTAAGCTCACCGAGGTCGACCGCGGCAGCACACGCGGCGTAGAGCTCACGGCGCGCCTCCTGCTCTTGGGCAACCGCCGCCTTGTGGGCGTCGGCTGCCACGTCGACGGCTAGGAGGTTGAGCGCTCGCGCGCCTAGGTCGTGCTGTTCGTTCATCTCATCGTTTGTCATGCAAAGCACTTTACACCATTGCTATTCGGCGCACGGTTTGTCGACAAAACACGTCGGAAGTCTGAGAGTTAGCTGTGAGCTTTCGTGTCGAAACCCCGGCATGGCCCGGCATAGCACGGTTTCAGCGGGTTTCGTGTCAGAGCTGTGCGATTTTGGCGCTGGACCAGCACCGATAGCCGTGCCAATGTAGCTGGCATAGCCAACAACGAGAGGAACGAGAACGTGAAGACAATGACCCCGAGTGAGCGCGCAGCCCACGCGCGTATCGGATATGGGGAGATCCAAGGCGAGTATTTGCCCGGTGTCCCTATTGGGACGCTCCGCGCATTCCAGAGCGCCGGGAAGATGCCGCCGAGCATCGTTGTCGGACGGCGACGGCTATGGAAGCGCGGCGAGATCGAGCAGTGGGTAGCGAGCCTTGGGGAGGTCGCCTAGCTCATGGCATGGGTGCGCACTTCCGACGCGTGGCCGGAATCGGCAGCTTTCGAGCCGTTGAGCCTTGCCGCGCGGTGGCACTACCTGTGCCTGATCCACCTGTGCGCCCGGAAACCGGCCTACGACGGCCGTCTACGCATCGTGGACGCGCACCGGGCGTCGGACGTCGACAACGCCCCGGCGGCCGTTCACGAGCTGATACAGGCCGGTTTACTGACCCACACCAAGAAGGACAACACCGTGACCGTGGTGAAGATCGATGACCACATGCCACCGCCGCACATGCGCGACGAAAGCCGCAAGCCCGCGCAGAACAAGCGCAAGGCAGCCGAGCGGGCCCGTAAGGCAGCAGCTGAGCGGGACCGTAAGGCCGGTGACACTTCCAGTGATGTCACGCGTGACACCGGGACGGGACGGGACGGGACAGGACGGGCCGTGGAAACCGGCGGGGAAACCAACGTATGCGCTCTGTGCCACGAACCGGGAGCGCGCCCCGATTCCGTCTTGCATGACGACTGTCAGAATTAACGGGTTGGCGAAAGTGCTCAAGCCACTCTTGGCCGAGGAGTCCGCGGCATGAGCGGCACCCGAGGGCGCGGCAGCTACCGGCGGTCCTCCCGCAACGGGTCGGTGAGCAATGCCGCGGCGCAAGAGGCGCTGGACGCCGCACTTCGCCGCGCCGAGGAGCAGCGCCAGACCGAAACTTCCACGTCGAGAAGTCAAAGCAGTGATTCGTTGGCGACGTGGAGGGGGACCCCGGGAGTTTCTTCGGAGCTCCCGGGGTCCGCCACGACTCCGCCGGGGGTACAGGGCCCCGGCGGTACGCCCCCGGCCGGTGGTGTGACGCGCGGACTCTCCGCCCCGCAGCTCCCCACCGCCGGGGGCACCTAAGACTGCGCGCCCCGGCTTTCTGTGGCGGTGGCCGGGGCGCGTGGACCCACCTAACCGCCCGAACTGGAGGAGAGTATGACCGAGAAGAAGACCCCGAGCCCGCTGGCCCGGGAAGTTGCCGCGAAGATCAAGCGGGCGTCACGGCCCAAGCCCAAGGCACCGCCGACGACGCCCCCGCCCCCCGAGCTGGTCTCGTGCCCGGCTTGTGCAAGCCCGGTTGCCAAGACCGACGTGGACCCTTCCAAGGTCCGCGCAAGCGTCGATGACCCCGATGTTCACCGCGACATCACCGAGCGGCGGATCCGCCGCGCAGCTCGCCGCGGTCACTTCGCGGACGCCTCGGCCATGGGCGCAGTTGCCGATCGGGAGTCCCGCACCGCAGCCGAGGAGGACCAGCGCGAGCCGCGGCCGGGGCTTGATCAGTGCCCGGTGTGCAACAGCCAGGACGTGACCGTGGATGAGCACGTACTGTCGCCGACCGGCCGCCGCG
This sequence comes from uncultured Gordonia sp., assembly GCA_964630585.1. Lineage (GTDB taxonomy): Bacteria > Actinomycetota > Actinomycetes > Mycobacteriales > Mycobacteriaceae > Gordonia. Next base: position 2,561 of record CAZVVS010000273.1, on the reverse strand, counting down.
TCCTTCAGCTCAGCCGCTCCGACGGCATCGACCGGGCGCGCAAGGTCCGGGAGGAGAAGAGCGAAGTCAGTCAGCAGATGCACCGGCGGAACAAGCGCCTTCAGGAGCAGCGCGCAGCCGAGGCGGCAGCCCGCAGCCGCAACTACGGCGGCATCGCATGAGCACGCGCCGGGAGCTGGAGCACGACCGCGGCGTGGCGTACGAGGAGATGATGCGCTACGCCCGGGCCATGGAAGACTACGGCCGTCGGGACGACACGCTGGCCTACTGCCGCGCGGTGACCAGGTGGACCACGGTTCACCACCGTCTCGCAGCGAAAGACCGTCGGAAGATCGCGAAGCTGAAGCGCAAAGTGGCACAGCTGAAAGACGTTGTGGCGCAGCATGATTCGGGCGTTGTGGCTCAGTACTCGGCCGACTGCGATGACTGACCCCCAGGAGGAGGAGGTACTTCGACATGGCGGACGACATCGACCAGGGGCCCGAGGAGGCACCCGCGCAACATCGTTCCTCTCGCGCGCGCGTGTCCGAGGAGCAGGCCGAGGAGATCCGCCGCGGCAATGCCGACGGCCGGTCGTTGCGCTCGATCGCGCGCGAGATCGGTCTCGACGCCCCGACCGTTTCGCGGTGGGCCAAGGCTGAGGGCCTGCTCTGGCCGCGGGCGGCCCGCACCGCGGCGGCATCCGAGGCGGTTGCAATCCGGCTCGCCGAACAGCGGCAGGCGCTCGCCGAGGCTAGTCTCGCCGACGCGCTCGCCTTGCGAGAACGGTTGTGGGACAAGGGAATTGAGCACATCGCGACCGCCGGGGGCGTCGAGACGGTTGAGACCGACTTACCGTCGCCGCGGGCGGTGCGGGATCTCGCCGACGCTATTGAGCGCTTGTGCCGGGTCGCCGAGAACGCCGCTCACGTATCCGGCGTCGCCAAGCTCGCCGATGCCCGGTCGATGTTGGGTCGGCTCGCGCAGCAGGTCGAACAGTACGTGGAGCAGCTGGACCACCAGGTGGACTAGAACGCCCCGACGCCCCGACCGACATGGCCGGGGGCGTCGTGCTGTGCTCACCTGTTCGATTCCGTCCCGCAGCCGTCCCGCAGTGGTCCCGCAGGAGGTCCAACACTCGGCGATCTGTCCAACACTCCCAACGATGCAATTCGGCGTATCGCCGCAGCTAGAGGCGCTTTCGGTGTGGGCTGACCTCGGCCGACGTTCTCGGGACTAAATTCGTTCGCATCGAGTAGGTCAGGGGTTCGATTCCCCTTAGCTCCACAAATTTTTCACTCATGGCCGACGTTTGTGACCACTATGTGGTCACCAGCGTCGGCCGTGTGCGTTGGCGCGTCTGCCGAGTCAGAACTTCGGGTTGATCCGAAGTTTGTAAGTGGCGTTGGGGCCCAGCGTGCAATTGTAGGACCGTGCTGTTCGATTCGAGACGAGCTTGTCTCCGGCCCGCTGGCAGTCCGACGGGGTGCTGAAGGTCCCGGCGTCGCGGGTTTCGGGGAATTCCGGCCCATTGCGGTACTCGGGGGTGTTGGGGCTACCCAGTTTGGGCCCGTACTGCGGGCCGTAACGGCTGTTGGGGCCGTACGGGTAGGCGTCCGCGGCCGCTGGCACGGCAAGGCTGCCGAAGCACAGTGCGCCGACGATGGCGGCGCAGGTGATCGTCTTCATGGTTGCCTCCGTGGCGCGTGGTAATCGGACAATTCGCAGGTCCCCAGTGTAGGCCTGCGCATCGCAGGGCGTCGACGGCGTTCTTGTCGTCGACCTGCCAGACACCCCGGCGCGGACACATAGGCGACTCATAGGTCGGACAGGACTGACACCAATCCGGGCTTCCTAACGTCGAAGGCAGCAGGTTGAAACCGCCTGTATCCGAGAACAACCAGGAGGCCGCAGATGCGCCACTATCACGTGAACCGTCCCGACGAGGAATGGCGGCGGCGCCGCCACCACGGCAGGAAGCGCTTCCCGAGCCCGCTCCCGCAGCAGGGGCATCGTCGGCCGCCGCCCCGCGATCACCGTCGCTAGGCTCTACGCTTCACACCCCTGGATCGGCCCCGCCATTGGCGGGGCCGATCTTGTCGGTGCTCGGTGTTTCGTCACGTCGGGTTCCGCCTTCGCACCCGTGCGAGCGGCTATTCCGTGAGCGGCAGACGCACGGTGAACTCGGTGTTCCCCGGTTCGCTGCGCACGACGATGGTGCCCCCGTGGGCCTTGACCACGGCGTCGACGATCGAGAGCCCCAGCCCGGTGCTACCGGCCTTGCGCGAGCGCGACGTGTCTCCGCGTACGAATCGTGTGAACACCTCGCCCTGCAGATCGGGGTCGATGCCGGGGCCGTCGTCGGCGACGCGCAGCACGGCGGTGGTGCCGACTGCCTCGACGTCGACGGTGATCGTCGTTCCGGGTGGCGTATGCGTGCGGGCGTTCGCGAGCAGGTTCACCAACACCTGGTGCAAGCGTGCGCCGTCACCGATCACGACCACCGGCTCGTCGCCGACGCGCAGACGCCAATCGTGCTCGGGCCCGGCGACGTGGGCGTCGCTGACCGCGTCGACGGCCAG
>CAZVVS010000272.1:0-6827 GCA_964630585.1 uncultured Gordonia sp. | reverse complement strand
CGCTGGATCTGGTTGGTGCCCTCGTAGATCTGGGTGATCTTGGCGTCGCGCATCATGCGCTCCACCGGGAAATCGGTGGTGTAGCCGGCGCCGCCGAACAGCTGGACGGCATCGGTGGTGACCTCCATCGCGACGTCGGAGGCCAAGCACTTCGACGCCGAGCTGATGAATCCGAGATTGCCCTCACCGCGCTCGGCCCGGCAAGCGGCCGAATACACCATCAGGCGCGCGGCCTCCACCTTCATCGCCATGTCGGCGATCATGAATTCCACACCCTGGAACGAACTGATCGTCTTACCGAACTGCTTGCGGTCCTTGACGTAGGCGATCGCCGCGTCGAGGGCGCCCTGTGCGACACCCACCGCCTGCGCGCCGATCGTCGGACGCGTGTGATCGAGGGTGGCAAGCGCGGTCTTGAAGCCGGTTCCCTCGTCTCCGATGATGCGGTCATCGGGGATCGTGCAGTTCTCGAAGTACAGTTCGGCGGTCGGGCTGCCCTTGATGCCGAGCTTGTGCTCGAGCGGACCGACGGTGAAGCCGGGATCGTCCTCGTGGACCATGAACGCCGAGATGCCGTTGGCCCCCTTCTCGGGGTCTGTGACCGCCATGACCGTGTACCAGCTCGACTTGCCGCCGTTGGTGATCCAACACTTGGAACCGTTGATCACCCAGGTGTTGCCGTCCTTGCGGGCGCGGGTCTTCATGGACGCGGCGTCGGAGCCGGCTTCACGCTCGGACAGCGCATAGGAGGCCATCGCCTCGCCCGACGCAATGGACGGCAGCACCTTGGCCTTGAGTGCGTCGTCACCGGAGAGGATCAGGCCCATCGTGCCGAGCTTGTTGACCGCCGGGATCAGCGACGCGGAGACGTCGACGCGGGCGACCTCCTCGATCACGATGCACGCGGCCAGCGAGTCGGCGCCCTGGCCGTCGAACTGCTCGGGGACATGGATGGCGTTGAAGCCGTTGGCGACCAGCGCGGCGCGCGCCTCCTCGGGGAAGCGGGCCTTCTCGTCGACGTCCTTGGCGTAGGGGGCGATCTCCTTCTCGGAGAGCGCGCGAATCGCCTCGCGCAGCGCCTCGTGCTCCTCGGGCAGCTGGAACACGTCGAAGTCAGGGTTGCCGAATGCCATTGCTCTTCTCCTCCTGGCACTGCGTGCCAATCTTGTCGGTTCAGTTCATCACGGAATCAATGCCTCGCACAACCGCCGTAATTCGGCGTCGAGGTGTTGCGAAGTAGCCCCATCCTCGCCGCGCAGCAGCGAGCGCAGGAGGTAGTTGTGCGTTCCGGTCACCGCAGAGGCGAAGGCGACGATCCGTTCCGGCGGCACCGAGGCGAGCCGGGACCGCAGGAAATCCTCGAATAGCCGCTGGTAGCGGTATGTCGTCACCAACTCGCGGTCGCGCAGCGTCGGAGTCTGCGAGACGATCGCGTATCGACGCACGGCCAGTTCGCGGTCAGCTGCGTAATGCGCGAAGACCAGCTCCGCCCCCTCGCACACCGCGCGCCACGGATCGGCATCGGGCGCACTGAGGTGGGCAGCGACGTCGGCCAGCAGCGACTCGTGATCGACGAAGATCAGGTCCTCTTTCGACCCGAAATGGCGGAACAGCGTCCGGCGCGACGTCCCCGCGGCGATGGCCACGTCGTCCACAGTCGTCGCGTCATAGCCCTGCTGCGTGAACAACCGGATCGACTCGGCGACGACGTGCCGACGGAACGCGGCCACGTCGGCAGTCGGCTCCGAGGCTGTCGCGGTCATGCCCTCAGTATTGCCGATCAGCGGCGCCGAGGGTCGCCGGTCGAGACGCCGTCCTGTAACCGGATCGTCCCTGGCACCCGTTCCGCCCGGTGATGTGATGCGGCACACTGGGAGCCGTGAGAATCCCCATGGCCGTCGCGCGGTTCAACAAGAAGGTGACCAATCCGATCCAACGCCGGTGGGCGCCGCACGTCGCGCCCTGGGCGATGGTCTCCCACATCGGCCGAAAATCCGGCACGCGATACTCGATCCCGCTTCTCGCCTGGGCGCAGGGCGACCGGCTCTCGATCGTCCTGACCTACGGGCCGGGCACCGATTGGGTCAAGAACGTGCAGGCGGCCGGTCGATTCGACATCGTCCGCAAGGGCAAGCAGCACACCGTCGTCGGGCCGCGCGTCGTCCCGTCGGACTCGCCCGACATCGCCAAGGGCGCCCGTGTTGCTGCCCGCCGCTTCGAGTACGTCCTCAACGGCACCATCCTCCCCGACGACAAGGCGAATTCATGAAGCTCCCCCGAGGTCTGGCACGGTTCAACAAGCGCGTCACCAATCCGATCCAGCGCCGCTGGGCACCGTATGTCGCACCGTGGGCCATGGTGTCCCACATCGGACGCAAGTCCGGGACGCGCTACCGCATCCCGGTGCTCGCCTGGGTCGACGGCGACAAGGTGTCGATCGTGCTGGGCTACGGACGTAACAGCGACTGGGTGCGCAACGTCGAAGCCGCCGGCGGTTTCGAGATGACCCGGCGGGGGCGGCACCTGCGCGTCGTCAATCCACGCGTGGTCGCCTCCGATTCCCCCGACATCGCCGCCGGTGCGCGCAGTGCGGCCCGTCGCGTCGAGCACGTCCTGACCGGCACCATCACCGAGGAGACCGCATGAGCCGCGACCCGCTCGACGATTTCACCGTCGAAGAGTTCACCGCCGACGGCAAGACCAGCCCCGTCTATGTGAAGGGCAGCGGACCCGCGGTCATCGTGATCGCCGAGGTCCCGGGAATCACCCCGCTGGTCGCTTCGTTCGCCCGGCGCGTGGCCGCGGCCGGCTGCACGGTGTTCGTGCCGTCGCTGTTCGGCGTGGACGGACTCGACCCGGCGAAGCTGGCACGGCCCGGCGCCTTCGCCGACACCGGCCGCGCGGTCGGCAGCCTGCTGCGCAAGGTCTGCGTCAGCCGCGAGTTCACGATTCTCGCGACCGGCCGCACCTCGCCGGTGGTGTCGTGGTTGCGTGCGCTGGCCCGAGAGGCCCACGAGCGGTGCGGCGGGCCCGGCGTCGGCGCCATCGGCATGTGCCTCACCGGAGGCTTCGCCTTGGCGATGGCTGTCGACGACACGATGATCGCGCCGGTACTGTCCCAGCCGTCGCTGCCGTTGCGGGTGGTCGGGAACGCCCGCAACATCGATATCTCCGACGACGATCTCGCACGCGTCAAGTCGCGCTGCGCGGCCGGGCTGCAGGTCATGGGCCTGCGCTTCGACGGGGATCCGATGGTTCCCGCGGAACGATTCTCGTACCTGCGCGATCAGCTCGGCGACGCGTTCATCGGCATCGAGCTGCCCGGTTCTTCGGCGAATCCCGAGGCGCTCCTGCCGGTTCCGCATTCGGTGGTCACCGAGCAGTTGATCGACGAGCCCGGGGAGCCCACGCGCGAGGCCCTCGACCGTGTCATCGCCTTCTTCACCGACAAGCTCGGCGTCAGCGCGTGACCGGCACATCGGCTACCGATTCTCACAACACCTACCGTTGCAACCGCAGCAGTCGTGAGGATCTGTAGCTGATGCGTGCGATGCCGCTCGTCGACCCGGCCGGCGAGTCCCTGCGCGGCGCCCACGCGCCGTTCGCCCTGCACCGCGGACGGATCAGCCGCTACGACCCCGAGGTCTCGGTGTTCTTCGCGCACCCACCTGACCTGGATGCGACCGACTGGGCGGACCTGCGTGCGTTGACCGGACCGGGCGGGACGGCGAGCCTGCGCCGACGGCTCTCACCGATGCCCGACGATTGGACGCTGCTGCGCACCTTCCACCTGGTCGTGTACAGCGGTGCGGGTCTGGAAACGCGGCCCGACGACGAAGCGCTCATCCTCGGAGCCGACGACGTCGACGAGATGCTGGCGCTGGTCGCGCAGGCACAGCCGGGCCCGTTCGCGCGCCGCACCATCGAACTCGGCCGCTACCTGGGATTCCGCGACGACGACGGGCAGCTCATCGCCATGGCCGGCGAGCGGATGCGACCACCGGGGTGGGGCGAGATCAGTGCCGTGGCCACCGCCGAGGGCGCACGCGGGCACGGATTGGCGGAACGGTTGATCCGGGCGGTCGGTGCGCACATCGTCGCGCGCGGCGACACCCCGTTCCTGCACACCAGCGCCGACAACCCGGCGCGCGCCCTTTACGAGCGCCTCGGGTTCGTACTCGTCGACGAGGTGGACCTGGAGATCGTAGAGGCCCCCGCCTGACGGGTGCCGACGACTAGTCGCGCAGTTTGCGCCCTTCGGAATCGGGCACCTTGTCCATGAGCATCATGATTCCGTCGATCAACGGCCAAATCCCGCCGATACCGCAGGTCAGCCACGTGACGGCGATCTGGGCGACCGCTATGCCCGGGTAGCCGAGGTAGAAGCGCCCGACTCCGAAGCTGCCGAGGAAGATCTGCAGCAAACCGGCAACCAACTTGCTCTTGTCCGACAGCGGGTTGCCCCACTCGTCGACGAGGGGATAGCCAGCGTACGGCTGCGGGTAGCCAGGCTGTGGGTAACCCTGCTGGGGGTAGCCGGGCTGCGGATAGCCCTGCTGGGGGTAGCCGGGTTGCGGATAGCCCTGTGGGTACCCCTGCTCGGGGTAGCCGGGCTGACCGCCCTGCGGGTACCCGGGCTGGTCACCCTGCGGGTAAATCGGCTGGTCACCCTGCGGATAGGTCGGCTGATCGCCCTGGGGGTAAATCGGCTGGTCGCCCTGCGGGTAGCCGGGAGGTGCCTGGTAGGGCTGGTTCGGGTCAGGCTGGCCGTCAAGCGGGTCAGGTGAAGTCACCAAACCAGCCTATCGCCGTCGGCAACGAACGGTCCACCGCCGCGTCATCCGTGCGAATCGAGACCCTACAACTCGATGGCGCCGACGACCTCGGTCTCCAGGCTGCCCAGCCACACGGTTCCGTTGTGCTCCCGCACGCCGGTGACCATCATGAACGCGCTCGCGTCGCCGTGGATATCGTGGACCAGGCGCCCCTCGTCGTCGAACGCCTGCACGCGAACGGTCCGCTTCGGGTTCGGCTGCAAGGCAAGGGGAACCTTGGTGGCGGCCTTGCGCAGGAACATCGGGGCGCGCTGCAGCCGCGACACGAGTGCATCGGTCGGCGAGGCGACAGTCACCCAGATCAGACCGTCACTACCGCGGGAGATGTTGTCCGGGTATCCCGGGAGGTCGCGCACCAGGTAGTCGCGGGTGCCGGCCTTGGGGCCACGCAGCCACCACCGCACGACCGTGCGCGCTGCCGTCTCGGCCACGCATACGTATGACTCGTCGGCGGACAGGGCGACGCCGTTGGCAAAAGCGAGTCCGTCGATCACTGTAATCACCGAGCCGTCAACGGCCCGGTGCAGCAACCGGCCGGTCCTGGTGTCCTCGACGAGGTCGTTGCGCCACCGCTCGATCGGGTGCAGCGTCGAGGAATCGCTGAACCAGATATCGCCGTTGCGCCCGACCGCGGCGTTGTTGCAGAACACCATCGGTTTCCCGTCGACGATCGTGACGAGTTCTTCGACGGCCCCGTCGTCCGGGTCGACGACGAGAAGGCCGCGATGGGCGTCGGCCACCAATAATCGCCCGTCGTCGAGGAGTTCGATTCCCAGCGGTCGAGCTCCGGTGTCACCGACCTGCGTGACGGAGCCGGTGCCGGGATCTACCGCCACCAGGCGACCATCCTCCAAACCGGTGTACACCGTGCCGTCGCCAGCCACGACGACGTCCTCGGGGCCTTTGCCTCCGACGCCGATCACGCGAACCGGGCGCAACGGTTGCACGGCCATCACTCCCCCAAGAGCTTGCGCCGCAGCGCCGCGTCCTTATCGGCGACCACGGCCGCCAAATCGTCCTGAAAATCGGCCATCCGCTGCTGCAGTGCGGCGTCGGCAGTGGCCAGGATCCGGACGGCGAGCAGGCCGGCGTTGCGGGCGCCCCCGATCGACACCGTCGCGACGGGCACCCCGGCCGGCATCTGCACGATCGACAGGAGCGAGTCCATCCCGTCGAGGTACTTCAACGGCACCGGGACGCCGATGACCGGTAGCGGGGTCGCCGAGGCAACCATCCCGGGCAGGTGCGCGGCTCCGCCCGCCCCGGCAATGATGACCGAAAGTCCACGCTCGGCGGCGTTCTTCGCATAGTCGAGCATCTGCTGCGGAGTGCGGTGCGCCGATACGACCCCCACCTCGAACGGCACGCCGAATTCGGCGAGCGCTTCCGCGGCGGCAGACATCGTCGGCCAATCCGAATCACTGCCCATGATCAGGCCGACACGCGGCCCCGTCGTCTCACTCACCGTGCACATCCCATCCGTCGGTCCAGGTAGCCGTCGACAACCAGGTCGCCGCCCGTTCGGCGCGCTCACGCACGTCGTCCATCGACGCACCGGGCGCACCCACGATATTGACATGACCGATTTTGCGGTCAGGCCGCTCGCCCTTGCCGTAGAGGTGGATCTTCGCATCGGGGATCCGGGCCATCAGGTGGTGGACCCGCTCATCCATCGACATCGATGGTGCCTGCGCGGCACCGAGGACGTTGGCCATCACCACCGGACCGGCAACGGCGTCGGTCGCGCCCAGCGGATAGTCGAGAACCGCGCGCATGTGCTGCTCGAACTGCGAGGTGGTCGACCCGTCCATCGACCAGTGACCGCTGTTGTGGGGGCGCATCGCCAACTCGTTGACCACCAGCGCACCATCGTCGGTTTCGAAAAGCTCCATCGCCATCACCCCGACGACCCCGAGCTCGTCGGCCAATCGCAGCGCCATCTGCTGAGCCCGTTCGGCGACCTCCGGGACCAACCCCGGCGCCGGGGCCAGG
>CAZVVS010000271.1:0-6835 GCA_964630585.1 uncultured Gordonia sp. | reverse complement strand
GCATGGCGGCCACCGGCGGGCGTATCGGGCTGTACGAATGCGACGAACAGTGGACCCCCACCACGCTCGTGGCCGACTTCGGCACGGTGTCGATAGCAACAGATGGCACGAAGGAAATCACGGGGCTTTCCGTCGCCGTCCAGGGATGCCATCGGTATGCCATCGGGTTCGTGGCGAACGGCCAGTTCCGGCTCAACTACGGGTTCGGCTGCTGCGTGTTCGGCGGCCCCGGGTCCTCTCCCATTGCGGGCTGGGCCAACTGGCAGTCGCCCTTCACCTACGGGGCGTTTCCGAGCACCGCGCCCGCCGAGACGGCATGGGCCGGATACGGGTGCGTCATGGTAGTCGGATTGAAGTGGAGTACGACATGATCCGCAATGAAGTCTTCGTTGACGGGGTGTGCGTGTCGGCCGAGGTGATCGACGCCGCCGCCGGGACCCTCGCCATCGAGGAGTACGGCGTCATTGTCGCCACGCGTCCGCTCACCGCCGAGGAGGTGGCAGCGCACACTCCGGCCGTCGACCCTCGTGCCGACCTGATCGCACAGGTTGACCTCGCCACCACCGTGACGAAACTGCGCGCCGTGGTGCGCGAGGCGCTCATCGGTGGAGTGCTGTAGGGCCGGTACTTGCCCCGACATATCAGACCGGGTAGTGTCGGCGATCGTGCCCACCGACACCAGCAGACCACCTTCCCCCAACAACGCCCCCCCGACCGGCCCGCTCGTCGGCTACATCGGCAACTTTCGACACCCCTGGTGTACCGAGGTCCACATCGCGAAGGAGATACGCAACCTCGGGTTGCAGGTGAAAGAGTTCCAAGAGCCGTCCTCGCCGGCCGAGTGGGACCACTTCCTCGCCGTCCTCGAAGCATGGTGCGTCACGTTCAAACCGGCCGTCGTCATGTTCACCCGCACCTGGGGCCTACCAGCGAAGACGACGGATCTGTGGCGCCGCCTCGAGGCGATCGGTGTCGTCACCTGCTCCTACCATCTCGACCTGTACGTCGGGCTCGCCCGCGAAGACACGATCAGCCGCGACCCGTTCTGGACCACCCAGTACGTGTTCACCCCTGACGGCGACCCGCGCTCGGCCGAGTTCTTCGCCGACCGCGGCATCAACCACCACTGGCTGTCCCCTGCCGTGTTCTCCGAAGCTTGCCACCCCGGCGAGTTCGACCCACGCTTCGATGTCGACGTGGCCTTCGTCGGGTCCGAGCACTACCACCCGGAATGGCCGTGGCGTCGCCAGTTGATCCAGCGGCTCTCCGAACACTTCGGCAGTCGCTTCCGACGGTTCGCTGGCGACATGCCCGAAGGCCCGATCCGCGAACAGGACCTCAACAACCTGTACGCCACCGCCAAGGTGATCGTCGGCGATTCGCTCGCCCTCCCCGGCCACATCAACTATTGGTCCGACAGGTTCTTCGAGACGGTCGGCCGCGGCGGGTTCCTGCTCGGCCCGTCCGTGCCGGGGATCTGGAACTTCCTCGAACCCGCACACATGGCGTTCTATCGGCATCCGTCCGACACATTCCCCACCCAGGATGCGCTCGACGCCGTCGTCGGCGCGGTCGAGTTCTGGCTGCACGAACCCGACGACCGGAACCGGATCCGCCGCCAAGGCCAGGCGCACGTCCGCGCCAACCACACGTACATGCACCGCCTGCGCGCCGCCTTCCAGATCATGGGCGTCCCGCTGCCGATGGCACGGGCCGAACGACCGAAGCCGGTGATCGACCGTCTCGAGCTGGGCTCCGGCTATCACCCGACCCCCGGCTTCACCCATCTCGACGTGAACCCGAACCTGCCGGACGTCGACATCGTCGGCCCGTGCTTCCCGCTCGACCTGGGCGACGGCTGCGTCGGCGAACTGCGAGCCATCGACGTGCTGGAGCATCTCTCCTATCGGGACACGCCGGCGGTGCTCGCCGACTGGTTCCGTGTCCTCGCCCATGGGGGCCGTCTGTTCGTCCAGGTTCCTGACGCTGAGAGGGTCATGGACTGGTTCGTGCGGGAACCACGCCTGCTGGTGGAGCGCCTGCCCGCAAACCTCCCGCAAACACCCCTTTCCGGGGCTGCGTGGCGGCTGCTCGGCGGTCACGACGACGGGGCGTACGTGAAGGAGGGCGATGACCCGAAATGGAACTGGCACGGCGCCCTGTTCTCGGCGGTGTCGCTGCGCGCTGCGCTCGAAGAAGCCGGGTTCGTCGTCGAGTCGATCGAATCGAACCCGCATCCGAATCTGCTCTGCTGGGCTCGTAAGCCGTGAAGCGCAACCTGATCACCGCCCTCGTCGTTCTCTACGGCGGGTGGACCGTATTCTGCTACACCACATGGAGGAAGCGATGAGCGGGGTGTTCGTGGTGATGCCGGCGATCGACCCGGCCTGGGCGTATCCGGCGATCGACGCGTGCCGCCTGCCGCTGATGGTGGTCGACAACTCGAACGTCAACCGCGGGGTGATGCGCTCGCACAACCTCGGGATCGACGCCTTCATGGCCTCGGACGCCGACTGGTTCATCACCATGTCGTCTTCACTCATCCTCGGCCCTGACGGCGGGCTCGACTTCGCCGAACAGCTCGCCGCCCGCCAAGGAGACCTCGGGGTGGCGTCAGGGATCGGGACGTGGGGCTGGCATTTCATCGCGTTCCGCCGCGACGTCGTCGAACGGATGGGCCGCTACGACGAGAACTTCACCCCATACGGCCTGGACGACATCGACCTGTCGATCCGCATCCACAAGGCGATGCCCGACATCGCATGGGCCGGGCTGCCGGTCGGGATCGAATCGGATCGGGTGATGGCCCACTCGATCAAGTCCGGGCTCGTCAACCCGCCCTACGCCCCGATCGGCGAGTACTTCGAAGAGAAGTGGGGCGTTGCACCGGGTCACGAGTTCGACGACTATTGGGACCACCCGTTCAACGACCCGGCGAACGGCATCAACTTCTGGCCGTCCTACCATGACAACCCGGACCCGGTCGCCCACTCTGGCTACTGGAACCTTCGCGTCGACCCCCTGAGGTGCTCATGATCGACTACCGAACCTTGTGGGATCATGAGGCCCGCACCGACGAACGGTACGCAGCGCGCCGGTGGGGTGGAGATGGCAGCCCCGAACAGGTCGACCCGACGATCGCGGCGATCCTCGCCAACCTCGACTACGTCCACACCTACGCCGGGGGACGGACCCTCAACCTGACACCGTCGGTGATGGAGATCGGCTGCGGCCCCGGCCGCCTGTTGGAACCGTTCGCCCGCGCCAACCCGGGCTCACACTTCTACGGCGTCGACGTGTCCCCCGTGATGCTCGACCTGTGGCCTGCCGATCGACGGCCTACCAACGTCACCCTCGGCCCGGTCGGCATGGGTGACGGATGCGAGTCGATCGACTTCGTCTACTCGGTTGAGGTGTTCCAGCATCTCGACCGCGACGAGAAGGCACGCTGCCTCGACCGGATCCGCGGGATGCTCTCCCCGATGGGTGTCGCGGTCGTCCAGTACGTCGTCGGCGACTGGTCTGAGACCGCATGGGACCACCCGGCCTCCGAGGCCCTGATGATCAGAATGGTCGCGGCGGCACGGATGGCTGTTCTGCTGCCGCTGAGAAACACGCTGTGTTCGGTGCATGACGAATGGAGATGGATGGTGATGACGAAGTGATCGACGTCATGTGGGTGGCGACCGACCCGGAGTTCATCTGCCGCGGCTACGCGGACGCCGGGCTGATCGAACTGCTATTGAACGGGGGCGGCAACATCCTCCCGGCCGGCCATCACCGGTTCCGGCATCACGATGTGCGCCACGAGTTCCCGCACCACGATGGGGCGGTCGTCGTGTTCAACGGGATGGCAAACGCCCGTCACGCGGCATGGCTGGTCGCCGAGATCGACCGGATGGCGTGGGCGCTGGTGATCATCACCGGCAACGAGATATGGGATCCGGCACATGGCGGGTTCCCGTGGGAGCTGCTGCCCGAAACGCCGACACGGCGGGTGTGGGTGATGAACCCGACCCCCGAGCACGCTCACCTATCGCGGCTACTGCCCGGCGGCCCGTACCCGCGCACGACGGAGATGGCCGCCCCGCACGCCGACCTCGCACAGCGGCGGCCGTTGAACTGGTTCTTCGGGGGGCAGGTGACGAACGTGCGCCGGGTCGGCATGGCTGACGCGTTCGGCGGGATCGACCGCGGGCTGATGATCAAGACCGACCGGTTCATGGGCGGCGAACCGCAGGACGCGTGGATGGAACACATGGTGTCCGCCAAGATCATCCCGTGCCCGTCCGGGCCGATGACCGTCGACGCCAACCGGCCGCTCGCCGCTCTCGAGGCCGGGTGTGTGCCGATCTTGGACATGCGCAAGCCGTCCGACCCGCAGTTCGACTACTGGCAGCTCGTCTTCGGTGACCATCCGTGCCCGGTGGTGTTCGACTGGTCCGAGGCTCGCTCGGTGATGGACGCCGGGATGCGCCGCTGGCCCGAACAGTCGAACCGGTGCTTCGCCTGGTGGCAGCAGTGGAAACGGGGTCTCGTCCACGACCTGCACGACACGATCAGCCGGCTGTGCGGCGACTGGCCCGTCACGCCGGACGATCCGATCACGGTGGTGGTCACTTCGTCGCCGATCCCCGACCACCCCGACGACTCGATCCTCGTCGCCGTCATCGAATCCGTGCGGGCCTCACTGCCGACCGCGGAGATCCTGATCGCGTTCGACGGGGTGCGACCCGAGCAGGCCGACAAGGCCGACGACTATCGCGAGTTCGTGCGTCGCATCCTGTGGCGTTGCAACTTCGAATGGTCGAACGTGATCCCGGTCGTCTGCGACGAATGGGGTCACCAGGCGAACACGACCCGCCGGGCACTCCAACTGGTCCGCACTCCGACGATGCTGTTCATTGAACACGACACCCCGATCGTCGGCGAGGTGCCGTGGAGCAAGATGGTCGACGTCATCGAGTCCGGTGTCGCGAACGTGATCCGGCTGCACCAGGACGTCGAAATCCACCGCGATCACCGTCGCATCATGCTCGACGCCACCCCTCGCATCGTTGACGGGCTGCCGATGGTGCGGACGATCGCATGGTGGCAGCGTCCCCATCTCGCCTCCACCGAGTTCTACCGGCAACTCCTCAACTTCGATCGGTTCCCGGCGTCGTCGCGCACGATGATCGAAGACCGCGTGTACGGCGAGATGTTCATCGACTGCACCGACAACAAGCGGGCGTGGGGTGACCGGTGGAAGGTGTGGATCTACCACCCGGAGGGGGACATCCGCCGCTCCGGGCATCTCGACGGCCGCAAGGACCAACCGAAGTTCGACATGTTCTACGGGGACGACGATGGCTGACCTCAAGATCGGCCTCATCGCACGATGCGAACGGGCACGCGGCCTCGCGATCCAGAGTCGCAACTTCTACGACCACATGCCGGTCGACCGGGTGCTGCTCGTCCGCATGCCCACCCCCGACTGCGACGAGCGACCCGACTGGTATCCGGGCGCCACCCAGCTCCCGTCGCTGCCCGGCCACACCCTCGACCGGGCCGCGGTCGAAGCGTGGATGGAGGGACTCGATGTCGTGTTCACCGTCGAAACCCCCTACGACTGGTCGCTGCCTCACTGGGCTCGACGGATGGGCGTGAAGACGATCATCCAAGGGAACCCGGAGTTCGTGCGTCACGGCCAACCCGAGTACGAACACCACGCCCACCCGGACGCCTGGTGGTGGCCGACATCATGGCGACTCGACCAACTCCCGCTCGGGAGGGTGATGCCGGTCCCGATGCCTGACGTCGTGTCGGCGCAGGCTCGCGACCCGCACGCGGCCGGGCCGCTGCGCGCCTTCCACGTGACCGGCAAGCGGGCGTTCGGCGACCGCAACGGCACCGACGTCGTGATCAACGCGCTGAGGGCCCTCGGCCGTGACGTCGAGTTCACCATGTTCGGGCTCGACCACTGCCTCCCGCCGATCGACACCGCCCGCAGCCAGGTGCAGTTGACGGTGCGCAACGAAGGGGTCGAGGACCGGTGGGAGATGTACGACGACCAGCACCTCCTCGTGCTTCCCCGCCGCTACGCCGGGCTGTGCCTTCCTGCGCTCGAAGCCGCCGCGGCCGGGTGTGCGGTGATGATGACCGGCTGCTCTCCCAACCTCGAGCTGGCCTCGCTGCTCGTCCAGCCGGCGGCATCCCGCAAGATCCGGGTCGCCGCCGGCGAGATCCGCTCCAACGACGTCAGCCACATCGACCTCGCGATGCGGATCTCTGACATAGCGGCCAACAGGGGATATCTCGAAGGGGCGATGCGCGTGCAGGCCGAGATGGTGCCCCGGTGGTCCGAATGGCGGGGCCGATACCTCGCCGAGATGGAAGCGCTCTGCTCATGAAGGTCGACGTCCTCGCCTCCGAACAGCACTTCCTCGACCACATGCTGCCGATATGGGAGTCGCTGCCGCCGTCGATGCAGGGCACCGCCTGGCATCTCCAAGAGGCCCCGGTGAAGCCGCCGCCGTACGCGAACCGGGTGGTGCTCGTCGGCGGCTGGCAGGACGTGCAACCGCTACGCGGGTTGCGCAGGATGATCTACGTCGAACACGGCGCCGGACAGACCTACGGGGGCGACGGCCGCAACGGGGCCCTGCCTGGCTATTCGGGCTCTGGTGGGTCGCGGCATAGCGGGGTGATCGGGTTCATCGCCCCGAACGAGACGGTCGCAGCACGCTGGACGACAGCGCCCGCGGTCGCGGTCGGGTCGCCGAAGATGGCGAAGTGGCACGGGTTCGTCCCCCCCCCCCCCCCGCCCGGCCCCCGCCCGGGGGGGAACCGGGGC
>CAZVVS010000270.1:0-6841 GCA_964630585.1 uncultured Gordonia sp. | reverse complement strand
GAAGCGTTGACGGCGTCGAGCTCGGCGGCATCAGTCATTTCGGGTCCTTTCGGTTCTGGTGCAGGGCTGAATCTTCTTTGCGGAAATCTTCTTCGGAGAAGTCTGTGGTCGAGCACGTCGCGCAGGTGCCCCAGTAGATGACCTCCGCCTCGTCGACGGTAAAAGCGTCGAGGGCGGGGCCGTCGAGGCAGGGTGCCTGGCCGGTGGCGCAATCGATATCAGTGATGGCGCCGCACCGTCGGCACACCGCGTGGTGATGGTTGTCGCCGACGCGCGCCTCGTAGCGCGCGTAGGTGCCGGCGGGCTGGATGCGGCGGACGAGGCCCGACTCGGTCAGCGCGGCGAGGATGTCGTAGACCGCCTGGCGGGAAACGCCGGGAAGGTGCGCGCGGACGGTCGTGAGAACGCTGTCGGTGTCGGCGTGCGGGTTGCGGTGGACGGCGTCGAGTACCGCCACTCGGGGTTGCGTGACACGCAGATCCGCGGCGCGCAGCGCCTGCGTCAGGTCATCGGTCGATGGCACGATTCCAGTATGACCACTTTTTCTTGACTCAGTCCAGAGTTTGGGGAATTCGGTCCGAAAGTCCCCGGTTTCCGCCGTTTCCGGTACCGCCCGATCAAGCCTGCACCGCCAGGTAGCCCGGACGACAGGCGACGGCCGCGCCGGCGATGAGCGCCCCGATTGCGGCGAACAGAAAGCCCATGGACCAAGCCCATCCACCGGTGAGTTCGTGCAGCACGCCGAACAACACCGGGCCCGAACATGCCAGCAAATATCCGGTGCCCTGGGTGAACCCGGACAGTGCGGCTGATTCGGCATCGGTGCGCGTGCGCAGGTTGATCAGGGTCAGTGCCATCGGGAAGGTCGTCGGCCCGAGGCCGAGCAGCAAGATCCACAGGTATTGGGCGGCCAGCGGTGCCACCAGAAAGCCGACCATGCCGGCGATGAGGAGGGCGGCGAAGACGAGCGCGAAGCCGAACGGATTGCGGAAGCGTGCACAGATCGACGGCGCGACGAGGGTGCCCGCGAAGCCGAGGGCCGCGAACAGGGCGATCATGTTTCCGCCGAGTCGCTCACTGCCGCCCGCGTCGAGCAGCAGCACCGGGAGCCAGGCGAACAACGCATACGTCACCAGGGCCGTCATGCCGAACATCACCGTCAGACCCCAGGCCAGCGGTGAGCGCCATACGCCGCGCACCCGTCCGTGCCGTAGCGCCGTGCGGTCGGCGAGGTCGTGGCGATGACGTGCGCGCACGACGCTGATCCAGGGGAGTACTGCGATGGCCGGGACAAGCGCCCACATACCGAGGGAGACCCGCCAGCCGTGGGCCTGGGCGACAGGGACCGCCAGGGCGGCCGGGACGGCGGTGCCGAGCTGCACGCAGGTGATGTAGGCCGTTGAGAGGAGGGCGATCCGGTCGCCGAAGTACCGCTTGACGAGTGGCGGAATGATGATGTTGCCGACGCCCATGCCGCCCAGTGCTAGCCCCGACCACACCAGCAGCATCGCCGCGGACCCCGAGGTGGCCCGCGCGGCGATCCCGACGCCCGTGGCGATCACCGCCGCGAGCGCGACGCGCTCCAATCCGAACCGCTGGGTCAGCGGGGGAGTCATGAAACCGGCGAGGCCGAACATCACCGTCGGCATCATGGCGACGAACCCGATCGTCGTCGGGCCGAAGCCGATGTCGGCGGCGACGCGCGTCAGCAGGGGGACCAGCGACGTCACAGCGGTGCGCAGGGTGAAGGCGAAGACGAGGATGGCGATGCCGACGATGAGCCGCCCGGCCCACAATGACCCCGCGCGCGGGCTGGTGCTACTGCGCGGCTTGGTCGGGTCCGCGTCGTCGCGCATGTCGCCGCCGTTCATGGGTTCGGATATCTGCACGCTAACTTGAAGCCATGCGTGTTGCGACGTGGAACGTGAACTCACTTGCGGCCCGGGTGCCGCGATTCCTCCCGTGGTTGGAACAGCGTCGTCCCGACGTCGTCTGCCTGCAGGAGACGAAGCTCGACGACGCCGGATTCGCCGACGCCGTCGGTTCCGACCTCGACGCGTTGGGTTACGAATGGGCCCACCACGGGCAGGGGCAGTGGAACGGCGTTGCGCTGCTCTCGCGCGTCGGACTCGACGACGTCGAGACGGCCTTCCCCGGCACCCCCGGCTATCCCGAACCGGACTCGGTCGAGGCGCGCGCGGTGTCGGCGGTGTGCGACGGGGTGCGCATCTACTCCCTGTACGTGCCCAACGGGCGCGAAGTCGGCTCCGACCACTACGACTACAAACTGACCTGGCTCGGAGCGCTACGCGACGCGGTACTGGGTGCGGGCCCGTCGTCGACGATCGTGTGCGGCGATATCAACATCGCCCCTTCTGACGACGACGTGTTCGACGCGGCCGCCTTCGCCGGGCACACGCACGTCACCGACGCGGAGCGGGCGGCGCTGGCCGCGGTGGCGAACACCGGTCTCGTCGATATTGTCCGTGCGCGGTGGCCGGGAGAGCGGGTCTTCAGCTATTGGGACTACCGCGCCGGGATGTTCCACAAGGACCTCGGGATGCGGATCGACCTGATCCTCGCCGGTGCCGACGTCGTGCCGCGCGTCGCGGCGGCATTCGTCGACCGGCAGGCGCGCAAGGGGACCAAGCCCAGTGATCACGCGCCGGTCATCGTCGATCTGGACACCGCTCCCGATGGTGATATCGGGCCCGTCGTTCCACCGCCGTCCAATCCGGTGAAGCGCAAGGGCGGTGCCCGCCCTCCCCAGACGTGACGAATCCGCGTCGGAAGTGCGCACTTCATCCCTTCTAGGCCGGTTTAATATCCGGCTTTTCGGGCGTGCGAATCGGTCAAATGTGACTCATCGCGAATCTGAGAACACTCTGTGCTTTGATCGGCGAACTGCAGACTCGCTGCAGCCACGTAGAAGAGGTGAACATGAAGCGGATTACTTCATTGTTGGGAATGCTGGCGGCGGCCATCGTGGCGCTGTTGGTCGTCCCGCTGGGCACGGCGAATGCCGCTCCCGCTGCGGTCAAGGCCGGCGACGCCAAGATCTCGCTCGTCAACGACTACCAGACCGTGTCTGTGAAGCTGCACAACGGAGTCTTCAAGCAGCAGGGTGATTCCCTGGCGATCGTGAACCCCCTGGGCAAGACGACCGACCGGATTCCGCTCGTCGTCAAGTCGGAGGGCAAGAGTGTCCCCGTCTCCGCTCGGGTTGCCGCCGACCGCAAGTCGGCCGAGCTGACCCCGCACTTCACGAAGTCGCAGGTCGCCAAGCACAACGTGAAGGGGATGACGAAGGCTCAGGCCTACAACGACCTGGTCAACAAGGCGAACAAGAACTTCAACTGCGCCCTGCCCGCCATCGCGGTCGGCGCCATCATTGGCTTCTTCGTCTTCTTCGTGGGCTGGGTCATCGGTGGCCTGATCGGTGCCTACATCGGCTACAGCAACTGCGGCGGTGGCGAGACGATTCGTGCCGGCCAGCGGTGGCTCAGCGCGCCGTAACAATCCGGTTCACTATCGGCGAACCTCGGGCCGGGTCCTCCACGGGACCCGGCCCGACTCGGGTGAAATCGGGACAGTTGTCCCGTGTTCGCGCGTAAGACGCTCGTCCGTGACCTTCCTGTGCTTGAATCGCGATACTGCAGGTTTTCTGCAGGCCGTCGAAAGGGGAGTTCATTGAAGCGCATTGCCTCGATTATGGGAATGCTCGCGGTAGCGTTCGCCGCACTGCTCGTCGTGCCGTTGGGCACCGCGAACGCAGCCCCGCGGGCCATGCTCGGTACCGGTGACGTCCGGGGTGTCCTCACCGGCACCGACTACGACACGATTCACCTGCAGCTCAACAAGGGCACCTTCAAGCAGTCCGGTGACACCTTGATGGTCCGCAACGCCCTCGGCGTGACGACCGAGCGCATCAGCCTGACGAGCCACCAGGTGGTCGGCAAGACGATCCCGATGAAGGCCGTCGTCGCGTCGGACGCCAAGTCGGTGGACCTGAAGCCCCAGGTCGCCAAGGTCGCCCACCCGGTCGCAGCCAAGCACAACGCAGCGCAGACCAAGGCTCAGGCCTGGAACAACCTGGTCGCGAAGGCCAACAACAACCTGTCGTGCGCCACTCCGTCGATCATCGTCGGCGCGATCGTGGGCGGCATCCTGGGCTTCCTGATCATCATCGGTGCGTTCTGGGGCATTGCCGCCGGTGCTGCTGTCGGTGCCTACATCGGCTACAACAGCTGCCGCGGTGGCGAGACCATCCGCGCCTTCTGGACGTGGTGGAACACCCCGTAGTCAGCTGTAACTAGCAAGGAATCGGGCCGGATCACCGCGAGGTGATCCGGCCCGATCTCGTTGTGGCATCCGGAATCCTGCGCGGTTTCGTCAAGTCTGCGTCAGTCTGGCGATTGGCAGCATGGTGGATTGCCGAAACGGTGGGGATCTACGCGGGTCAGCGGAAGAGTGCGTTGAGGACCAGGGCCACCTGGCCCGCGAACAGGGTTTCCGGGTCGGTGAACGAGTCGCCGTACTGACCGAAGACCTCGAGGCTGATCGCACCGATGATCACCGCCCACAGCACGGTTGCGGCGTGCACCGCCGCCGGGGTCAGTTCGACGCCGAGTTCGTCGGCGACCCCGGCGAGTGAATCGATGACGCGGTCGTCGGGGGCGGGTAGGTCATCGCGCAGGAGACCGCGCGCCTGACCGTGCGCCACCGTGGCCAGCAGGGCGCCGACCGCCCGCGTTCCCGGTGCCACGGTCACCTCTGCCGGTGCGGCATACCCGGGGACGGGGCTGCCGTAGAGGAGCGCCCATCGCGCGGGATCCTCGACGGCCCAGAGCCGCATGGCGAGGGCGGCCCGGATGAGGCGCTCACGCGGATCGTCGACGGCGGTTATCGCCTCGTCGACCCGATCGGCGAGATCGGTGTACCCATCGACGAGGAGCAGGGTGAGCAGGTCGTCACGGCTGGGGACGTAGCGGTAGACCGCTGATGACACGACGCCCATCTCGCGCGCGATCGCCCGCAGCGATAGCCCTGCCGCACCATGTGTAGACAGGTGGGCGCGTCCGAGGCGCAGGATCTCCTCGGTCATTGCCGCACGGTTCTCGGCGCGCTTGGTGCTCGGCATGCCGTCATCATGACACGAAACGAGAACACTGCTCTTGATTTCCCTCGAATGCTCGCGCATACTGAAAAAGAGAGCACCGCTCTCGCATTTGTCACCGCGGGCTCGACCCGCCGCAGAGTCCGGGGCGCGCGGTATCGGCCCCCACGATCGACAAGGAGATGGCCATGACCCCCAATGCGAACCACCACATAGCCCCCACGCGAATGGACCGGGCGTTCAACGGCGTCGTCCGCTGGCTGGCCGACCGCGGTGTCAACCTGGCCGGAGCGCAGACGTTGACGATTCCGGGGCGGGCCAGTGGGCAGCCGCGGACGGTCCCGGTCAACCCGCTGAACGTCGACGGGCGTGAGTACCTCGTCGCGGTGCGCGGCGAGACCGACTGGGTCCGCAACGCGCGTGCGGCGTCGGTGGCACAGTTGCGGCGGGGACGGTCGAACCGAACCGTGGCGCTGGCCGAAGTCCCGGTCGCTGACCGTGCGCCGATCATCGCCGCCTACCTCCAACGATGGGGCTGGGAGGTTGGGCGTTTCCTGCCCGCCGGCGTCGACGCAAACGCCGATGCCGACGCCCTGGCGGCCCATGCCCACCAGTTCCCGGTCTTCGTCGTCGTCGGGTAGCGAGGCCGCGCAGCGCCGATGTCATCGGGCACCGCCGATCGGAGGTGCCCGACGCGAACGGCGGTCCGCGAGATCGTCGTCGGAATCCGTTTTGACCCTGCCTATCCGGGTCGGTAGAGTACTTGGGCGGTGCCTGGCGATAGCTGGGCCAGTCCGCATGCGTGTCAACGGATGGAGTCTCCCGGCGTAAAACCCGGGGGCTCGACGGTGGCGCATGCGGCTGACTAGCGAGTCCGGGATCGAGCGTGCGACACGCCCGACCTCGGGGTAGCGATCAATGTACTGACCAGCGTAAACGCGCTGGTGGGGCGAGTTGTGGAGGTGAATCACAGTCGTCAGTGGCGACAGTGATCACCTGCCCGGAGCACCAACCGCAACGGACACGCGGACCGGCGTCAGCCGGCTCCGACGTGCGAACAACCGAATGAAGGAATTCAGTGCCAACTATTAACCAGCTGGTCCGTAAGGGCCGCAAGGACAAGGTCTCCGTCAAGAAGACGGCGGCCCTGAAGGGCAGCCCGCAGCGGCGCGGCGTGTGCACGCGTGTGTACACGACCACCCCCAAGAAGCCGAACTCGGCTCTCCGCAAGGTCGCGCGTGTGCGCTTGACCAGCGGCGTCGAGGTCACCGCTTATATCCCCGGTGAGGGCCACAACCTGCAGGAGCACTCGATGGTGCTCGTGCGCGGCGGTCGTGTGAAGGACCTCCCGGGTGTGCGTTACCGAATCATCCGCGGCTCGCTCGACACCCAGGGTGTCAAGGACCGCAAGCAGGCTCGTAGCCGTTACGGCGCGAAGAAGGGCGGCTAGTCATGCCACGTAAAGGACCCGCTCCCAAGCGTCCCCTGATCAACGACCCGGTCTACGGCTCGCCGCTGGTCACCCAGCTGGTGAACAAGATCCTCCTCGACGGCAAGAAGTCGACCGCCGAGCGGATCGTCTACGGCGCCCTCGAGCAGACGCGCGAGAAGACCGGCACCGATCCGGTCATCACGCTCAAGCGTGCGCTCGACAACGTCCGGCCGACTCTCGAGGTGAAGAGCCGCCGCGTCGGCGGCGCGACCTACCAGGTCCCCGTCGAGGTG
>CAZVVS010000269.1:0-6844 GCA_964630585.1 uncultured Gordonia sp. | reverse complement strand
CTCGATCGACGTGACACTCCGTCGGAGTGCACTTACTGTGCGGGTCAGCGACTCGGCAGACGACTCGCGGGCCAGGGGCCCTCATACTCGCGGATCGTCGGGACCAATTGCACCTCCAGGCTATCGGAGGACGGTGTCTTGGCGCCGGACAGCGCCCGGGCGGCGCCCAGTGCGACGAGGAAGCCGGCCAGTGCCCACCACCCCGTCGTCGTCCCCAGGCCCTGCTTGGCCATCAGCAGGATCGAGACCCCGGCGGTGCAGACGAGGATGCCCATGGCCGTGGCGCGGGCCCCGGTCGCGGTGATCGCCGCGTCCCACCACGGCAGGGCGCGGTGCTCGGCGGGCGTGAGTGCGACGAACAGGACCGACATGACGACGGCGAAGACGGCGGCGCGCAGCATCAGCAACGGCCAGAAGAACGGTTGGGCGGGGTCGTAGGCGTCGAGGCCGGCAGCGTGGCAGATCAGGATCGCGGCGACGAGCGCCGGGATGTGCCACAGGTACAGCGTCATCGCACCCCCATTGCCGATGGCAACCCACCGCCACACCCGCGGACGCTGGGCCCACTCCGCGATCTGACGGGCCAGGGCGACGAACAGCAGGCTCATCCACACGCAGTGCAGGCCGAGCAGCAGTGTCGGGGGAGTGACGTTCGAGAGGCGTTCGTCGCCGGTGACGACCAACGACATCTCATAGGGGCCGACGGCGACCAGGAGCACGTTGAGCGCGAGTGCGCCGGCGCCGATGAGCAGGGCGGCCGCGGGGGTGATCATGCGCCGGGCATAAGCCACACCGATGGCTGCGGGGATCAACCAGACGTTCAGGAAGTTCGGCAGACCGAAGGCCATCGAGTCGAAGTGTATGCGCGCGGCGTCACACACCGCGGTGGCGGCGAGCAGGCCGACGACGAGAACGCCGAAGGCGCTTCGGGAGGTCAGGCGCACCAGCGCCGGCACGAAGGCCAGGATGACGAGGTAGACGCCGATGAACCAGAGCAACGCGACGACCTGGGCGCCGAGCCGAGTGGCCGCAGTGGGGCCGGCGAAGACCTGCGTGGCGATGAGCGCGAGAGTCCATGCGCCCAGGTACCAGAACACCGGCCGCGCGAGGCGCTGCGTACGGGTCAGCAACCACACGCCCCACGGCTGGCGGTCATCGTCGTCGGGGGATGCGGCCCGATCGAGTCCGTAGGCGGCTGACGCGGCTCCGGCGAGGAAGAACAACGGCATGATCTGCAGGACCCAGGTGAGCGGCTGGATCGACGGGGCCGCGGCGAGAAAGTTGCCGACTGTCAGACCCGACGGGGTGGTCGTCGCGAGGACGAAGGCGCAGTGGCCGAACATAACAACCAGCAGGCTGGCGATCCGGGCGACGTCGATGGCACGGTCGCGGCCGGCGGGGGTGCCGGAGGCGATGCGTTCGGCGGACGGGAAGACGGAGAGAGTCATGGCTTCCATCCTGCGGAGATGCGGACGCACGGGGATCGGTGGTTCTACTCAGCCGGCATGGGTGATGCAACCATCCGGGCAGCGGATGCGTCTAAGGGATATGACGACGATTCCGATTGATGCAGACGGGGCAGTCCGCCGCAGCACGGTGCTGGCACGGGGGATTCACCCAACCGTCCTCTATCGCGCGGTGGAGGCCGGTGAACTCCAGCGCATCAGCTCCGGGCTGTATGTGCCCGCCGGGACGAAACCGCCCGACGTGCGCCACCGGTTGATGCTCGGTGCCGTCGCCACCTCGCCGAAGGAGGTGCTCAGCCACGAATCGGCGGCGGTCCTCTACGGACTGCCGATGTTGCGGCCCGACCTGCGTGAGGTCCACCTGACCGTGCCGCCGGCGGCAGAGCGGGTGCACGACGAATTCCGGCGGTGCCATACCGCGGCCCTGCCGCCCTGCGACATCGTGGAACTGCGCGGACACTGCGTCACTTCGCTCGAGCGCACCGCGGTCGACGTGGCGAGGACCTCACCGATGGGATTCGCCGGCGCACTCGCCGTCTTCGACGCCGCGCTGCGACGAGGCGCGGATGCGGCCGGGCTGACTGAGCGGGTGCGACGGTGTGGCAGCGCGCGGATGTCGGCGGCGATGCGCCACGCCTCGCCCTTGGCCGACGGGGTGGGCGAGTCGTGGTGCCGCGCCCAAGTGCTCGGCGCGGGGCTGCCACGGCCGCGGCTCAAGCATGCCCTGCTCGAGGAAGGCGACGAGGAGATGGCGCAACCCGACATGGATTGGGGTGGGTTGGTGCTCGGCGAGTTCGACGGGGCGGCGCGCTATGAACGCGTGCGGGTCCCCGGTGACACAGCGTTGTCGGCGTCGTGGCGGGCCATTGCGCGCGACGACCGCCTGCGCGAGCGCGGTATTCGTGTGTTGCGCTGGACCTGGTCGGATCTGGAGCGCCACGACGTCGCGGCGTCGTGCCGGTACCGGCTCCAGCGGGCGGGTCTGATCCGGTAGCGGTGTCCGACCTCGGCGCTACCTTGGCGTGATATCGACTACCACGATCCGGCCAACTCGCGGAACCTCGCGTTCCTGTACCTGTCCGGCCGGGAGGACAAGCCGTTGGACGCGGTAGCCACCGCGTACCTCTTCGGCAACGACGTCGCAGCGATACGCACCGAGTATGAGGTCCACCAGGAGCAGGCGCAGGAGTGGTCGGCCTCCGCGCTCGACGCCCGCGACGCCGGCGATCACATCGGTGTCGAGGCCTGTCTCAGCGAGGCGCGGGCCTGGGCCGGCCACGCCAACGTGCTGCGTGATGCGGTGGCGCTGTGCGAGGCCCGGCCGGATCAGCCGGTCGCCCAATGGCCGTTTACCGGCCTACTGATGCGCGTCAACGAGGCGGCGGCGCAACGGTGGCACTCGTTCCACGTCGTGGCGGACCAGTTGGGGATGGACGAGCCCGAACCGGAGTGTTGCGAGACGGGCTGCTGCGCCGACGACTGCTGCGGTGGCGAGACGTGCGAGTGCGAATCCTGTGCCGCGCCGTGCATGCAGTGCAGCGTCTGCCGTCGGTGAGTAGCGACATCGGCTACCGGTTCTCACGACGGCTACCGTCGCAACGGTAGCCGTTGTGGGGAGTTGTAGCTGATGTGCGGTTATAGCGATCCGAGGAAGCGCTCAACGACGGGAAGCGCGTCGTCGAGGCTCTGCTGCTGCCCTTTCCGCGCTTGACCGCTGGGCGGTTCGCCCGCGGCGGCGGTGATCAGTGACATCAACTCACCCGTCGTCGGCTCGCACACCGCCCAGCTGAACCGGGTTTCGTCGGCCCAGCCGGCGTCGGTGGCCGCGACGAAGGCCGCGGGATCGGCGATACCGAGATCAGCCAGGGCCGGCACGTCGCTGACCCGGTCGTCGTCGCGCAGGGCACGCAGATACCACGCGCCCGCGTTGATCTCGACGGCTTCCATCGACCGTGGCGGGCGGGTGGTCGAGCTACTTGATCTCGAGCAGCAGCGTGCCCTGGGTGACCGCGTCGCCTGAGGACACCGCCAACCCGGTAACGGTGCCGGACTTGTGGGCGTTGACGGGGTTCTCCATCTTCATGGCCTCGAGGACCACGATCAGCTCGCCCTCGGAGACCTCCTGGCCCTCCTCGACGGCGACCTTGACGACGGTGCCCTGCATCGGCGCCGTCACCGAGTCGCCCGACGCCGCCTGGCTGCGGCCCTTCGAGCGGGTGCGGTCCTTCGGCTTGCGGCGGACCGCGCCGTGACGGACGCCGTTCTCGCCGATCGACAGGTCGCCGGGCAGCGACACCTCGACCCGTCGGCCGTCGATCTCGACGACGACCTTCTGGCGCGGCAACTCGTCGGACTCTTCGATGTCGCCGGCTCCGCCGAACGGCTCGAGCGGGTTGTCCCAGTCGGTCTCGATCCACTTGGTGTAGACCTCGAAGGTCTCCCCGTCGCCGATGAAGGCGGGGTTGCTGACGATGTGGCGGTGGAAGGGGATCACGGTGGCCAGACCGTCGACCTCGAACTCGTCGAGGGCACGGCGGGCGCGCTGCAGCGCCTGCTCGCGGTTCTCGCCCGTCACGATCAGCTTGGCGAGCATCGAGTCGAACTGGCCGCCGATGACATCGCCCTGCCGCACACCCGAGTCGACGCGGACACCGGGGCCCGACGGCTCACGGTAGACGCTGATCGGGCCGGGGGCGGGGAGGAAGCCGCGGCCGGCGTCCTCGCCGTTGATGCGGAACTCGAACGAGTGCCCGCGCGGTGCCGGATCCTCCTTGATTGTCAGCTCCTCGCCTTCGGCGATACGGAACTGCTGGCGCACCAAGTCGATCCCGGCGGTCTCCTCGGTGACCGGGTGCTCGACCTGCAGGCGGGTGTTGACCTCGAGGAAGGAGACGGTGTCGCCCTGCACGAGGTACTCGACGGTGCCGGCGCCGTAGTAGCCGGCTTCCTTGCAGATGGCCTTCGCCGAAGAGTGGATGCGTCCACGCTGGTCGTCGGTGAGGAACGGCGCGGGGGCCTCCTCCACGAGCTTTTGGAAGCGGCGCTGCAGCGAACAGTCGCGGGTGCCGGCAACGACGACGTTGCCGTGCTGGTCGGCGATGACCTGGGCCTCGACGTGGCGGGCCTTGTCGAGGTACTGCTCGACGAAGCACTCGCCACGGCCGAACGCGGCCACCGCTTCACGCGTGGCCGACTCGAACAACTCGGGGATCTCCTCGACGGTGTGCGCGACCTTCATGCCGCGGCCACCGCCGCCGAACGCAGCCTTGATGGCCACCGGGACGCCGTACTGCTTCGCGAAGGCGACGACCTCATCGGCGTCGGCCACCGGGTCCTTGGTGCCTGCGGCCATCGGGGCCTTGGCCCGTTCGGCGATGTGGCGCGCGGTGACCTTGTCGCCGAGGTCGCGGATCGACTGCGGGGACGGGCCGATCCAGATCAGTCCGGCGTCGATGACCGCTTGCGCGAAGTCGGCGTTCTCCGAGAGGAAGCCGTATCCGGGGTGGATGGCATCAGCACCCGACTTCTTCGCGGCGTCGAGAATCTTGTCGAAGACCAAGTACGACTCAGCCGACGTCTGGCCGCCCAGGGCGAACGCCTCGTCGGCGAGCTGGACGAACATGGCGTCCGCATCGGGCTCGGCGTAGACGGCGACGCTGGTGATGCCGGCGTCGCGGGCGGCGCGGATGACGCGGACGGCGATCTCACCGCGGTTGGCGATGAGGACCTTGGTGATCTTGGCTGTCTTGGGCACTTAGTCTCCTGCTGCATCGGCGCGGGTATGCGCTTCCATGGCGATTCTAAAGGTGTGCGTATCGCACATCACACTAGGCCCTGTGTGCTCGTCAGCGGTGGGCCGCCACGCCTTTGATGACCTTGGCGAACGTGGAGCACAGTCCCCGCACGTCCTCGTCGAGGGCGCTCGGGTAACGCGCGGACACCCGCAGGCCCGCAGGTGTGCGGTTGATCCACAGGTACACCTCCTCGTCGGCGTAGCGGTGGCTGCGCAGGACGCGCGCCCCACCGGCGTCGTCGTGTTCGGCCCCCGGAGAGGAGCGCGTATCGAGGTAGGAGATGGCGAACTGCGGCGACTCGGTGGAACCGAGGAGCTCGTCGACCCGAAGTAGCGGCAACGAAGCGCCGACCCGTCCGCGCCGCAACTCCGCGGCCGCCCGCTGCGCCATCTCCGAGAACGTGGTGGCCCCGGCGATGTCGAGGTCGAACGGGGACAGCGACACGAACCAGCCGAGCGAAGACAACCACTGCGGCTCGTTGCGGGTGTGTCGCGGCAGGACGGCGCGGAACCGGGTGGGTGGATCCGGTGCCGGCCCGACGGCGCCGACGGCGACGAGACGCTCGTACGAAGCGAGGGCGAGGCCCGCCATCACCCCGGCGAACAGGGTGGTACCCGCGGCGGCGCAGACGGCGGTGAACTCCTCGGTCGTTGCGTCATCGGCAAGCAGTGCGTAGTAGGACGACTGCGGTTCCAGTCCGGCAGCGGAATCTGCACCTCCCTCGAAACCGCTGGCGGCGAATCCGTGCGCGTGCTCGGGCAGACGGTGCGGGTGCTCGGGCAACGGGGCCCCGTCGGGCAGTCGTGGGTACCGCGGCATCCCGTCGGTGAGGAACGCCGCCCAGGCGCGCACCGCCGGGTGGTCGGCGTCGGCGCGATCGGCCTCCTCCCGTTCGATGCCGCTGTAATCGATGTAACTGCCGACGGTGTGCGCCGGCGGAAGGTCCGGGGGTGGCACTTCGGGACCGCGACGGCCCACTTCGACCACAGCGGCCTGGTAGTGCGCGCGCAACTCGGGCACCGACATGACCAGCGAATAGCCGTCGAGCAGGGAATGATCGCCGGCGAAAAGCAGCGTGAACGAGTCCTCCCGCCCGACCGTCGCGAAGCGGTACGCGGGCCACCACACCGGTGCGGTGCCGCGGTCGAACCACCCGGCGAGTTGCTCGACGAGCAGTGTTTCGTCGTGGTACCAGCCCACGCGGGTCATCGTCACCGACACCGAGCCCGGTGGGGCCGTGACGCGGCGCAACCCGCCGCCGATCCCATCGGGTCGTGCGGTCTTCGATTCGAGGACGTGGCTGCGCAGCACCTCGTGTCGGTCGATCCAGGCGGCCAGTGCAAGGCGGATCGCGGGGATGGACAGCGGCTCGTCGAATTCGATCGAGACTCCCAGCCACGCTTCACGGCCGCCGGTGTGACCGGTGATCGCCTGGTAGTCCAGTGCGTCGCGCAGATGCTGTTCGTGGTTGTGCGACGTCGGGCGCGGGTCGGCGCTCAACTTCGCCGATCCGTGCAGCACCGGCGTCCACTCCACGAGTCCGCCCGGCTGCAGCGGGAGGTCGAGGATCTGCAGGAAGTCCAT
>CAZVVS010000268.1:0-6854 GCA_964630585.1 uncultured Gordonia sp. | reverse complement strand
AGCACTACGCAGCGTTCAAGCATCTCAACGTCCGCGACAACATCGCGTTCGGCCTGAAGATCCGCAAGCGCCCGAAGGCCGAGATCGACAAGAAGGTCGACGAGCTGCTCGATATCGTCGGACTGACGGTCTTCCAGAAGCGGTTCCCCGCTCAATTGTCGGGTGGCCAGCGCCAGCGCATGGCACTGGCGCGCGCGTTGGCCGTGGACCCGCAGGTCCTCTTGCTCGACGAGCCGTTCGGTGCGCTCGACGCGAAGGTCCGCGAGGACCTGCGCAAATGGTTGCGGCGGCTGCATGACGAGGTGCACGTCACGACGGTGCTGGTGACCCACGACCAGGCCGAGGCCCTCGACGTGTCCGACCGGATCGCGGTGTTGAACCAGGGCCGTATCGAGCAGATCGGATCGCCCGACGATCTCTACGACCGTCCGGTCAACCCGTTTGTCGCCTCCTTCCTGGGATCGACGGTGCGCGTCAACGGTGAGCTGGTGCGCCCGCACGACATCCGCATCGGCCGCAACCCGGCGATCGCCCTGCCCGGTGGTGACGCCGCGTTGGACACCGGTGTCGTGAAGGCGACTGTGCAGCGTGTGGTGAACCTCGGCTTCGAGACACGCGTGGAGCTGCTCGCGGCTGCCAGCGGCGACGAATTCGCCGCGCAGATCACCCGCGGTGACCAAAACGCACTGGCCCTGCAGGCCGGCGAGACCGTCTACGCCCGCGCCACCAAGGTCGCCGCATTCGACGATTAGCCGTATGCGCCCGCCACCCGGCAAGGTCGGGTATGACTCTTTTGAGAGACCAAGGCAGGAGAGGCATATGGCGGCACCCACACATCCACGGTCCGGACTCGACACTGCACTGACGCCGCTGCGATTCCTGGAGCGCGCTGTGGAAGTGCACCCGGACAAGACCGCGGTGATCGACGGCGCGCGGCGTGCGACTTATCGCGAGTTCGGCGACCACGTGGTGGCGCTGGCCGATGCGCTACGCAGATCCGGGGTGGACCGCGGCGACAGCGTCGCCTATTTGGCGAGCAACTCGATGGAGATGCTGGCCGCGCATTTTGCGGTGCCGTTGGCCGGCGGCGTCCTCGTCGCCGTGAACACGAGGTTGGCGGCGGAAGAGATCCGCTACATCTGCGACCACTCGCGATCGGTGCTGCTCATCGGTGAGGGGGAACTCCTCGAGGGCCTGAACGACGTCGAGCTCGCCACCGTGCGCGAAGTCATCGAAACACCCGAAGTCGACGGCGGGTACCGCGGTGCCGGGGTGCGCTACGACGAGCTGCTCGCACGCGGCTCGGCCGATGCGGCCCTCGCTTGGACCGTCGACGACGAGGATGCGGTCATCGCCATCAACTACACCTCCGGGACCACGGGCCGCCCGAAGGGCGTGATGTACACCCACCGCGGCGCCTACCTGTCGGCGCTGGGGGCGGTCCTCACCCACGACTACTCCATCGACACCCGGTACCTGTGGTCGCTGCCGATGTTCCACTGCAACGGATGGTGCAAGACGTGGGCGCTGACGGGTGTCTCCGCTACCCACGTGTGCCTGCGCGCGGTGCGCGGGGAGGAGATGTGGCACCTCATCGACTCCGAGACGATCACCCACATGAGCGGTGCCCCGACCGTGCTGACGACGCTGGCCACCGCGGCCGAGGCGCATCCGCTGGACCGGCCGATGTCGATCGCGACGGCTGGCGCACCGCCGAGCCCGACGGTCATCGCCGCGATCCGCCACCTGGGGATCACGTTGGTGCACGTGTACGGCCTCACCGAGACCTACGGTCCGTATTCGGTGTGCGAGCCCGATCCGAGTTGGAGCGGCCTGTCTGAGGCCGACATCTCGGTGCGGATGGCCCGCCAGGGCGTCGGGGAGCTCACCGCGGAGCGGATGCGGGTGGTTGGCCCTGGTCTCGACGAGCAGGGGCGGCTGCGCGACGTCGCCGCCGATGGCGTGGAGATGGGTGAGATCGTCATGTGCGGGAACATGGTGATGAAGGGCTACTTTGAGGACCCCGAGCGCACCGCCGAGGCGTTCGCCGGCGGCTGGTTCCACTCCGGGGACCTCGGCGTGATGCATCCCGACGGCTATGTGCAGTTGTTGGACCGGGCCAAGGACGTCGTCGTATCCGGTGGTGAGAACATCTCCACCGTCGAGGTCGAGCAGGCCGTCGTCAGCCATCCCGCAGTGCTGGAGGTGGCGGTGATCGGCGTGCCCGACGAGAAGTGGGGCGAGCGGCCCAAGGCGCTGGTTGTGCTGAAGGACGGAATGGCCGCCGATGCCGCCGAGATCATCGCGCACGTCAAGACCAGGATCGCGTCGTACAAGGCGCCGCGCGATGTCGACTTCGTCGCCGATCTGCCGAAGACCTCGACGGGCAAGATCCGTAAGAATGAGTTACGCGACGTCGAGTGGGGTGGGGGACGGGTCCGGATCCAGGGTTAGCGCTAGCAGATACCCACGTCACGCACCGCCATTGTGGTCATCCGCCGCCGATCAGCGGTGTTCGACGAGAACGGCGCTGCTTGAACGACGATGGCGCTGATGACGTCGGGGTGATCGGCCAGGGGAGCCGCGACGGGGCCGTCCAGGAGTGCCTCGACCCGCTCGGTGAGCAGACCGGGGGACAGAAAATAGGGGAGGCCGACGATGCGCTGGGCACCGGCGGCACGGAGCCGTGCCAGTGCGGCGTGCAGCTCGACGGCGTTCTCGCCGAGCTTCGTCGCGAAGACGACCTCGACGGGCAGACCTACCAGTGTGGCGACCTCGGCACCGCGGGACCGCGCCGCATCATCGGACCGTTCGTCCGACGAGCCGACGCCATACATGACCACACCATCGCCACTGCGAAAGCCGGCTTCGCGGAGGCGGTCGACCAGGGCCCCGGCCAGGCTGGTCGAACCGAGTACGGGTGTCTGGGCCACCGAGACTCCGGGATGGCGTCGTCGTGCCGCGTCGAGGAGAACCGGCAGGTCGAAGCGACTGTGGTAGCCGTCGCCCAGGAGCAGCGGCACGACGGTGACGTCCTCACCGTCGG
The DNA here is from genome assembly GCA_964630585.1 of uncultured Gordonia sp. Lineage (GTDB taxonomy): Bacteria > Actinomycetota > Actinomycetes > Mycobacteriales > Mycobacteriaceae > Gordonia. Next base: position 3,808 of record CAZVVS010000268.1, on the reverse strand, counting down.
AGGTCAGTTCGTCGAGAACGGCGCCCACCAGCGGCTCGTCCAGGTCGAGGAAGGCCAATTCCACGCGTCGGCCCGGCATTGCCGCGCGCACCTCGCCGCGCACCCGGGTGAGGGTGGCGGCGAACCGGGGGTCCCGGCTGCCGTGCGCGACGAGGAGAAGGCTCATGCCGGGGTCAGGTGCAGCTGGTCAAGGGCATCGCCGACGAGACCGGCGGCGAGCGTGTTGCCGCCGGCCGGGTCGATCAGGAGGAAGCTGCCCGACTCGCGGCTGTGGCTGTAGTCGTCGGCGACGATGGGCTCGGCGGTCTGCACCGCGATGCGCCCGATCTGGTTGAGTTCCAACGACTGCGGCGAATCCACGAGGAGGAGTTCCTGCTCGTCGAACAGCACATCGAGCGTGCCGACGATCGCCTGCGTGGTGCGGGTGCCGTGCTTGAGCAGCAGCCGCGCACCCGGGCGCAGCGGCTTGTCGCCGAGCCAGCAGACCGTCGCGGTGAATTGCTGGATCGGCTCGGGCGCGTCGGTGACTGCGGAGATGACGTCCCCGCGGGAGACGTCGACGTCATCGGCGAGCAGCAGGGTGACGCTGTGCCCGGCGTGGGCGGCGGCCAGCGGGCCGTCGGCGGTGTCGATGGCCTCGATCGTGGTCCGGGTACCCGACGGCAGCACGACGACCTCGTCGCCAACGGCGACCGTGCCGGTGGCGATCTGTCCGGCGTAGCCGCGGTAGTCGGGGAACTCCGCGGTGCGGGGACGGATCACGTACTGCACCGGAAAGCGCAGGCCGACCGGATCTCCGGCGCGTTCGTGCACGTTGGGCACGGTCTCCAGATGCTCGACCAGCGTCGGCCCGTCGTAGTACGGCGTGCGGTCAGATCGTGTCGCCACGTTGTCGCCGTGCAGTGCTGACACCGGGATCGCCAGGACCTGGTCGTCGCGCCAGCCGAGCGAGCGGGTCAGCTCGGCGAACTCGGCGGTGATTGCGGCGAACTGGCCCGCAGGATCGTCGGCGAGGTCGATCTTGTTGACCGCCAACACCAACTGTGGGACGCCGAGCAGTGCCATCACCGCGGCGTGGCGGCGGGTCTGCGCAACGACGCCGTTGCGCGCGTCGACCAGCAGGATCACCAGCTGGGCCGTCGAGGCGCCGGACACCGTGTTGCGGGTGTACTGGACGTGACCGGGGGTGTCGGCGAGGACGAAGGAGCGCTCACCGGTGGCGAAGTAGCGGTAGGCGACGTCGATCGTGATGCCCTGCTCGCGCTCGGCGCGCAGGCCGTCGACGAGCAGCGACAGGTCGGGCCCGTCGAGCCCGCGCGCCTCCGAGGCGCGGTGCACGGCGTCGATCTGGTCGGCGAGAACCGACTTCGTGTCGTAGAGCAGGCGGCCGACCAGCGTCGACTTCCCGTCGTCGACGGACCCGGCGGTCGCGATGCGCAACAGGTCGGGGGAGTGCCTCATCAGAAGTATCCTTCGCGCTTGCGGTCTTCCATCGCGGCCTCCGAGACCCGGTCGTCTCCGCGGGTCGCACCGCGCTCGGTCAGCCGCGACGTCGCGACCTCGGCCAGCACGGCCTCGTTATCGGCGGCCTCCGACAGCACGGCTCCGGTGGTGGAGCCGTCGCCGACGGTGCGGTAGCGCACCGACCGGGTTTCGACGGTCTCACCGTCGCGCGGCCCGCCCCACGACCCAGAGGTCATCCACATGCCGTCCCGGTTGAACACCTCGCGCTCGTGCGCGTAGTACAGCGGGGCCAGCAGGACTTGCTCGCGGGCGATGTAGCGCCACACGTCGAGCTCGGTCCAGTTGCTCAGCGGGAACACGCGGACGTGCTCGCCGGGGGCGTGGCGGCCGTTGTACAGGTTCCACAGCTCGGGGCGCTGCCGCTTGGGATCCCACTGGCCGAACGCGTTGCGCAGGGAGAAGACCCGCTCCTTGGCGCGGGCGCGCTCCTCGTCGCGGCGGGCGCCGCCGAAGACCGCGTCGAAGCGGTTCTCGGTGATGGCATCAAGCAGCGGGATGGTCTGCAACGGATTGCGGATGCCGTCGGGGCGCTCGGTGAGCCGACCGTCGGCGAGGTACTCCTCGACGCTGGCCACGTGCAGCCGCAGATTGTGGCGCGCAACGATCTCGTCGCGGAACTCGATGACCTCGGGGAAGTTGTGGCCGGTGTCGACGTGCAGCAGCGAGAACGGCAGCGGCGCCGGCCAGAACGCCTTGAGCGCCAAGTGCAGCAGCAGCGTCGAATCCTTGCCGCCGGAGAACAGGATCACCGGCCGCTCGAACTCGCCGGCCACCTCGCGGAAGATGTGGATCGACTCCGACTCGAGCGCGTCGAGGGTGTCGAACTCCCGGTTCTCGGAGTCGCTGTCGGCGCGCAGGATCGGTGAGGTCTGGGTGTCGATGCTCATGAGACGTGCAACCCGCATTCTGTCTTGGCGCGCCCGGCCCAACGGCCGCTGCGCGGATCGGCTCCGATGGCTGGCTTGGCGGTGCACGGTGCGCACCCGATCGAGGGATATCCCTCGTCGACCAGCGGATTGACGAGAACCCCGTGGGTCTCGATGTAGGTGGCGAACTCCTCGTCGGACCAGGCGGCGAGCGGGTTGATCTTGACCAGCCCGAAACCCTCGTCGAAGGAGATCAGTGGCGCGTTCGCCCGCGTCGGCGCCTCCACGCGCCGGATCCCGGTCACCCATGCGGAGAAGCCCGACAGCGTCGCCCGCAGCGGCACGACCTTGCGCAACCGGCAGCACTCCGCGGGATCGCGCGCGAACAGGTCCTGGCCCAGCAGGTCGTCTTGTTGCGCGACGGTCTGCTCGGGGACGACGTTGAGCAGGTCGAGGTTGTAGACCTGGACCACTGCGTCGCGGGTTCCGATCGTCTCGGCGAAGTGGTAGCCCGTATCGAGGAACAGGACCTTGAGGCGCTCGTTGTTGATGCTTTCAGGGTCGATCGCCTTGGCGGCGACGTCGATGAGCACCGCGTCCTGCATGTTGGCTGCGATGAGGAAGTCGGTGCCGAAGGTCTCCGCGGTCCAGCGCAGCAGTTCGTCGGCGGTGGCGTCGGGACCCAGGTCGGCGGCCCCGCGCTCGGCGATGCCGCGCAGTTCGTCGGTGTGCAGCGTCGCGGTCATCGGAGCAGCTCCTCGTCGGCGCGCACGGCCCACTGGGCGAAGCGCTCGCCGTCCTCGCGGTTTTCGACGAACTGCCGCACGACGCGCTCGATGTAGTCGCCGAGCTCGCCGGTGGCGACTTTGTGCTGGCGCAGCTTGCGGCCGAAGCCGGAATCGAGGCCGAGGGAACCGCCGAGGTGGACCTGGAACCCCTCGGAATGGTTGCCGTCCTCGTCGTCGATCAGCTGGCCTTTGAACCCGATGTCGGCGATCTGGCTGCGCGCACACGAGTTGGGGCAGCCGTTGATGTTCACGGTGATCGGGACGTCGAGCGCCTCGTTGATGTCGGCGAGTCGTTGCTCGAGTTCGGGGACCAGCGCCTGGCTGCGTTTGCGCGTCTCGGTGAAGGAGAGCTTGCAGAACTCGATGCCGCTGCAAGCCATCAGGTTGCGCCGCCAGTTCGACGGACGGCCCTGCAGGCCGACCTTGCCGAGCTCGGCGATCAAACCGTCGACCTGGTCGTCGGGGACGTCGAGCACGATCAGCTTCTGGTACGGGCTGAACCGGATGCGGTCGGAACCGACCAGTTCGGCGGCATCGGCGACTTTCTGCAGGATGGTGCCCGAAACACGGCCGGCGATGGGGGAGAAACCGACGGCGTTGAGCCCGTTCTTCTGCCGCGTGACGCCGACG
>CAZVVS010000267.1:0-6857 GCA_964630585.1 uncultured Gordonia sp. | reverse complement strand
TGTCGCCGAAGGCGACGACCGCGTCGGTGGGCAGGCCAGTCAGTTCCGCCAGGCGGACTAGGCCCGAGGCCTTGTGCGTGTCCGGGACGGCGAGCTCGATCAGACCGTTGCTCGTGGAGAAGGTCACCTCGGCCAAGTCTCCGACGACGGGGATCAGCAGCTGTGCCATGTCTTCGCTGCGCATCTGTGGCGCCCGTGCGAGCAACTTCACCGCCGGCGCATCCGCCAGGTCGACGTCGTCGACGACTTCGTGGTCGGGGTTGAGCCACGCGTGCTCATACCCCGCGGTCGCGACGAACGGCCGCGTCGCCGCGTCGTGCGCGGACGCCCCGGCGCGTTCGGCGGCCAGGCCGGCCTGGGGCAAAGTCGTCTCGACGATCTCGATCAGCTTGCGCAACCGCGGCACGCCCAACTCCGCTGCCGAGAGGATGCGGTCGTTCTCCACGTCGTAGATGATCGCGCCGTTGGCGCACACGGCATAGCGCACCAATGACCCACCCGGACGCACCGCCACCAGATCTTCGGGGACTGTGAGTTGATCGGTGACCTGCGCGATCCAGCGGGGCGGCCGGCCCGTGGCCAGGACCAGATCCACCCCGGCGTGCGCCGCGTCGGTGATCGCTTCGACGGTGGCCGGCGACACTCGGTTGTCGTCGTCGAGCAGCGTCCCGTCGACGTCGCTGGCGATCAGCGACGGCGCGGCCCGAAGGCCGGTGGTGCTGCTCACCCTCGACCCGACTGGCGCTTCTTCGCGCGGGCAGCCGCTTTGGCGGCAGCCTCCTCGTCTTCGATGACCTTGGCCTCGTCGTAGGTGGGCGCGCCGCCTCCCAGACGCGCGGGCACCCACGGTTCCCCGGCCGGGTGCGGATAGGCCTCTTGCATCGGATGCAGCATCGCCACCATCGTCGCACGCAAGACCGCGACCTTCTCGTCCACCGATTCGGTCGACGCCAAGTCGACGTCGGACACGTCGATGGGCGAACCGTATTCGACGACGACGGGAATCCTCTTGCGGCCCATCGACCGGATGCCGCCCTTGCTCAATTGCCGGTGCGCGCCCCAGGTGATGATCGGGATGACCGGAACACCCGCGGCGGCGGCCATCCGGACCGCGCCGGACTTGAGCTCCTTGATCTCGAAGCTGCGGCTCAGCGTCGCCTCGGGATACACACCGACTAGCTCACCTGCGCGCAGCGTCGCGACGGCCTTCTCGTACGCGTCATGACCCATCGAGCGGTCCACCGGGACCGTGCCGGTGTGCCGGATCAGGAATCGCATGATCCCGACGTCCAGCATCTCGGACTTGACCATGAACCGGATGCGCCGCCCGCGCGTGCGGACCCCCAGCGCCACGGACACGAAGTCGAGGTAGCCGGTGTGGTTGATCGCGAGCACCGCGCCACCCGTCGTCGGGATGTTGTCGAGCCCGCGGTAGTCCACATGCACGCCCTGCGCGCCGCGCATCGACGCGGCGATCACCTCGAGGGTGCGATACACGGACTCCATGACAGGGCTCCCTTCCACCCTGAGATTACCGCGCCCGGCGGCGCCGCCGAGGCGACTCGTCGCGGGTCTACCCTGGCGCCTATGGCCAAGCTCGGAATCACCTTCATGCGCAGGCTCGCGGAGCGTGAGGTCCAGGCCGGGGGCGGCCGGGTCCGCCGACCGGCGGGCGGTTCGCAGGTCGACATCGCCTACCTGCGCACGCACCCGGGTTCGTCGATCCCCGTCGTCGTGATCCCCGGCGGTCCGGGGTTGGCGTCGGCCCTGCCGTACCGGGGGCTGCGCCGCGACCGCACCGCGCGCGACCTCGACCTCGTGATGATGGAGCACCGAGGCGTGGGTCTCTCCCGCTTCGACACCACGGGCCGCACGCTGGACCGCTCGGCGGTCACCATCACCGCCGCGGTCGACGACCTTGCCGCCGTCCTCGACGACGCCGGCATCGAGCGTGCGGTCATCTATGGCAGCTCCTACGGCACCTATCTCGCACAGGTCTTCGGCGTCCGCCATCCCGGCCGTGTCGCCGGAATGGTGCTCGATTCCTCGATCCACACCGTCCTCGACGATCTGGCGCTGACGCGCGCCTACCGCCGCGCACTGCTCGTCGACGGGACCGACGAGACTGCGACGGCAATCCGGGCGCTCACCGAATCCGGCGAGGTCTCGCCGGTGTCGCTGACCCACGCGGTCACCGCGGTGTACCAAATGGCGGGCCCGAAGGCGTTGCAGCGCTTGGTCGCCGCGCGTGCCCGCGGGCGGGGCAAGCTGCTCTGGCGCCAGATCGCCGGGCTCGGCGACTCCGAGGTCGACGGGTCCAACCCGATGATCATGGAACCCGACCTCGTCTCCGGGATCAGCTACGGCGAGCTCGGCTACGCCCACGATCCCGACGGTCTGCCGCTCGACCCCGTCGAGCCGTTCGCCGCGCATTCTGACGAGGAGTTCATCGGCGAGCCGGTGTCGCTACCGCAGGAACTACCGCACTTCACCTGGCCGACCGCGGTCATCACCTGCGACCGTGACCTGATCACGCCGCCGCCCATCGGCACCCGTATCGCCGCATTGATCCCCGACGCCGCGCTCGTCCCCCTCACCGACACCGGCCACAGTGCGCTCGATTCCCATCGCGGTGCGGCGCTGGCCGTTGCCCGCGCGGTTCGCGACGGAGAGTGCGACGAATTGCCCGAGCGGGCCGAAGAGCTCTCGGCCCTGCCGCGCCGGGGGTCACTTCACGCCATGTCGACGGCGATCCGCGCCGGCGTGGCCGTTGGATCGCACCTGCCCTTCTAGCCGTCAGGCGTCGGGATCGTCCTCACGCTGCGCCTTTTTCGCCATCCGCTGCGCGTGCTCGGCGTCGTCGAGCTCGGTCGCCTCTGCCAACGTGGGCGCACCGCCGCCAAGGCGGGCCGGAACCCAGTAGGCACCCGCCGGGTAGGGGCCGTAGAGATCGGCGTACTCCTCTTGGAGCTCGTCGAGCTTGGCCACCATCACGTCGTGCAGTTTCGCGGTGAGCGCATCGGGCGAACCGGTGGCCTCCAGCGGTTCTGCGACGCCGATCGACACCGGTGTCTTCGTCCGACCCAGGTGCTTGGGGTGCCCCTTGGTCCAGATGCGTTGCGCACCCCAGATCACCGTCGGGATGATCGGCGCCCCCGACTCCAGCGCCATGCGCGCAGCGCCGGACTTGAAGGCCTTGATCTCGAAGCTGCGGCTGATCGTCGCCTCCGGGTAGACCCCGACGAGTTCGCCGGCCTTCAGGTAGTCGACGGCCGCCCGGTAGCTCTCCGCACCCGCGGTGCGATCGACCGGGATGTGCCGCAGGCTCCGCATGATGGGGCCGGAGATCTTGTTGTCGAAGACCTCCTTCTTCGCCATGAAGCGGACCTTGCGCTTGCCCTGCAAGAAGGCGGGGATTCCGGCCAGCGTGAAGTCGAGGTATCCGGTGTGGTTGATCGCCACCACGCCGGGGCCGGTCACCGGGACGTGCTCGACGCCGGAGATCTTGAACTTGATGCCCTGCACGCCCCAGAGCGTGCGCGCCGCGGCGATGGCGGTGTCGTAAGCGGGTTCCATGGGATCTGATCCTAGTCGGGGCGACGCCAGCCCGGCGTCGCGTCGACAGACCTGCCTTCAGGCCGAGATCGCGGCGTGCACAGCCCGCGTCTGACGGGATTCCCGCGGCCCCAAGCGTTACCATCAAACCGAATACCGCAAATTCCGAACGTTAGGGAATTCCCATGCGCCAGAGCACGCTCCCCACCCGCCTCGCCGTCGGCCTGACCGGCGTCGCCGCTGCGGTGGCACTCCTCACCCCGGCCGCGGCCGGCGCCGTACCGTCGGGCGCCATCGCTGCCGCGGCCAGACCCGCACCCGAGGTGACGTCACCTGCGCGCAACGTCGTGGCGCCCGTCTCGGAGAACCAGGTGATGATGGTCGTGGCGCTCGCGCCGGTCGGCATGGCCGGACCCGCCGCCCCGGCGCCGATCGTGCTCACTGCCCAGCCCGCTCCGAAGAAGGTCGCCGGTGGGCCCCGGTACGCCAATGAGGTGCAGTGGGGGATGCAGTACGCCGGTGACGGCGCATCGGCCGGCGTCGGACTGGGCGCGATGTACGGCGGTATCGCCGGTGCCGTCATCGGTGGCACCCTCGGCGGCATCGTCGCGGCCCTGGCCAGTGTCGTCAGCGGCGGAACCCTGACGATCCCCATGGTGCTCGTCGGAGTCGGGATCGGTGCCGCCGCCGGCGGTTTGGCCGGCGTCGTGATCGGCGGCGTGATCGGCGCCGTCAGTGGTGCGGTCCGCGGCTACAACGAGGGCGTCGCCGACGCCCAGTACTACAACCGGATGCTGCGCGCGAACGCCCAGGGCGTCTCCGCGACCCGCACGATCACCGCGAGCAAGCCCGCCTCCAAGGCGGTCCCGGTTCGTGCCCAGCGCCTGGACCAGTCCGCCCTCACGCCGCCGCGGGAGATCCCCGACGTGAAACTGCCCCCGGAGGCACACCGTTTCATCGACGAAGCCAAGCTAGTGATCGCCCGCGCGTTTGGGATCCCGACGCCGAAGTAGCGCCGGTCCGGCAGCCCCGACCACTAGTCCAACCGAGTGAGAGGGAAGCACGATGGGAAACAGCACATTGGCAGGTCGACTCGCCGTCGGCCTGATCGGCACCGCCGCCACAGCGGCACTCGTCATTCCGACGGCGGCCGGTGCCGCGCCGTCGGGATCGGTCGCCGCGGCGGTCGTCCACGCCGCTCCGATTGTCACACCGGCGTCGGCGCCGGCCCCTGCGCCGGACCGACTGATGGTCGTCGTCCACCTCGCGCCCGTGGGTACGGCCGGTCCGGCCGCCCCCGCCCCACGAGTGGTCGCGCTCAACCGGGCCGCCGCTGCGCAACCCGGACGACACGAGGTCAAACAGGGTTACGTCGACGTGCAGCAGGCCGCGTGGGCCGGGGTCGGCCCGGGCGCCCTCCAGGGAGCCGGTATCGGAGCACTCGTCGGCGCGATCGCCGGTGGGATCATCGGCATCTTCGTTCCCGTGCCGATCATCAGCATCATTCCCGGTGCCATCAGCGGAGCCTTGACCGGCGCCGTCTGGGGTGCCGTGTGGGGTGGGGTGACCGGCTACCTCAACGCACAGAGCCAAGCCGAGGCCCACAACAACGCCGTCCGCAAGAACGGCGGCAAGCCCGTCGCGGCGACCGTCGCACCGCCCGTCCACGCCCCGACGCGGGTCACCCCTACTCCGGTGTACGCGCCCAGCGAGATCCCCGACATCAAGCTGCCCCCGCAGGCGCATCGGATGATCGACGACGCCAAGCTCGCGTTCGCCCGCGCGTTCGGCATCCCGACCCCGAAGTGAGGCATAGCGCCTGACCGAGGGCTCGTCCCCGACCAAGGTCCCCCCGTCTGGAATCGAGTTCCGGGCGGGGGGACGTTTATCCTCGTAAGGACGTGTCGTCCCGCGTGGACGGCCACAGCCCATCAGTTCGGAAGGCAAGCAAGTGCAGATCACCAGCGTCGGTCACGCGGGGTTCCACATCCAGACCAAGGCCGGTTCCATCCTGTGCGACCCGTGGGTCAACCCCGCCTACTTCGCGTCGTGGATCCCCTTCCCCGACAACACCGAACTCGACTGGAAGCGGCTCGGGCAGTGCGACTACCTCTACGTCAGCCACCTGCACCGCGATCACTTCGACGAGAAGAACCTGCGCGAGAACATCTCCAAGGACGCGACGGTCCTGCTACCCGACTACCCGGTGCCCGACCTCAAGCGCGAACTCGAGGCGCTGGGCTTCACCAAGTTCGTCGAGACCGTCGATTCGCAGAAGCACCGGGTGAGTGGCCCCAAGGGCGACCTCGACGTCATGATCATCGCGCTGCGCGCGCCCGCCGACGGCCCGATCGGCGACTCGGGCCTGATCGTCTCCGACGGTGAGACGACGTGTTTCAACATGAACGACGCCCGTCCCATCGACCTCGACGTCGTCGCGGAAGAGTTCGGTCACGTCGACATCCACCTGCTGCAATACTCTGGTGCCATCTGGTACCCGATGGTCTACGACATCCCCCGCAAGTCGAAGGCCAACTTCGCCAAGCAGAAGCGCCAGCGCGGCATGGACCGGGCGCGGTCCTACATCGAGCAGGTCGGTGCCACGTGGGTGGTGCCGTCGGCCGGACCCCCGATGTTCCTCGACGACGACCTGTTCGTCCTCAACGACTTCAACACCGGTAGCGAATCCGACCAGGCGTCGATCTTCCCCGACCAGGCCGAGTTCCTGGAGCAGATGACGACCCACGGCACCGACGACGGTGTGAAGCACCGCGGCCTGATGATGGTGTCCGGGTCGACGGTGGAGCTGCGCGGCTCCGATCTCGTCGAGCTGAGCCACCCGTATCCGCCCGACGAAGTCTTCGGCGAGAACAAGCAGGGCTACCTGGAGCGGATGAAGGCGAAGTTCGCGCCGATCATCGCCGCGGAGAAGGCGACGTGGGCACCCGCGCACGGTGAGCCGCTACTCCCGCAGCTCAAGGAAACCTTCGAGCCGATCATGAAGGATTCCGACCTCATCTCCGACGGCATCGGCTACCCCGTCGGGCTCGTCGTCGGAGAAGAAACCTTTGTCCTCGACTTCCCGAATCGCACGGTGCGCATGCGCGAGGAGGGCGACGGCAAGTACCGGTACGGCTTCCGCATCGCACCCGAACTGGTGCGCACCGTCCTGCGCGACGACGAGCCGGATTGGGTGAACACCATCTTCCTCTCGACGCGGTTCACGACGTGGCGCGTCGGCGGCTACAACGAGTTCCTCTACACCTTCTTCAAGTGCCTCACCGAGGAGCGCATCCACTACG
>CAZVVS010000266.1:0-6882 GCA_964630585.1 uncultured Gordonia sp. | reverse complement strand
CCACGATCCGCTGCGCGGCGGCGCCGATATCGGCGACGGTCGGCAAAGCGGGTTCGTCCCTGGTCGCTGGCATCTGGGTCGGAGCGTCGGTCACGACGCCCATCGTCTCACGCTCCGAGGCAGGCGGGTCCCAGGAGTGCCTTCAGGTCGCCCATGAGCGCCGACGACGGGGTGACCCGCAAAGACTCGTTGAGCCGCAGTACCGTCGACCGCTGTTCGCTGACCAGCGTGACGTGCACGTCGGCGGGGCCCGGGTGACGGCTGAGGACCTGTTTGAGGTCGGTGACGCGGTCGGGCGTGCACAGCCTGGCGCTGATCGTCAGGGCGACCGGTTTGGTGGCGCCGACGGCCTTCAGGTCGGGCACCGCCAGGTCGTTGGCGGCGATCATCAGCCCGTCGTCGCGCGCGCGGACCTGGGCGCGCACCAGCACGATGTTGTCCTGGGCGATATCCATGCCGAAGGCCGAGTAGGCGCGGGGGAAGAAGTAGACCTCCACGCCGCCGACGAGGTCCTCGATCGTCACCGCGGCCCAGGATTCGCCCTTCTTGTTCACCCGGCGGTTGACGCTGGAGATGATGCCGCCGATGGTGATCTGCGCACCGTCGGCCACCTCGCCCTCCAGCAGGCTGGTGATAGACGTGTCGGTCTGCGCGGAGATGGCATGCTCGACGCCGGCCAGCGGGTGGCCCGACACGTACAGACCGAGCATCTCGCGCTCGAGGGCCAGCTTGTGCTTGGACTCCCACTCCTCGTCGGGCACCCGCACCGCGAACACCTCGGCCGCGGCCTCGCCGCCACCCATGTCGCCGAAGAGGTCGAACTGGCCCATCGCTTCGGCCTTCTTGGTGCCCAGCACCGAGTCGACGGCGTCGGCGTGGACCAGGAACAGGCCTTTGCGCGGGTGCTCCAAAGAGTCGAAGGCCCCCGCTTTGATCAACGACTCGGTGACCTTCTTGTTGCAGGCGCCGACGTCGATCTTCGCCAGGTAGTCCGAGAAGCTGGTGAACTTCCCCTTCTCGGTGCGGGAGGCGATGATCGAGTCCACGACCCCCGTGCCGACGTTGCGGATCGCAGCAAGGCCGAAGCGGATGTCGGTGCCCACTGCGGCGAAGTTCGGCTGCGACTCGTTGACGTCGGGAGGCAGCACGGTGATGCCGAGTTTGCGGCAGTCGGCCAAATAGATCGCCGACTTGTCCTTGTCGTCGCCGACCGATGTCAGCAGCCCGGCCATGTACTCGGCGGGATAGTTCGCCTTGAGGTAGGCCGTCCAGTACGAGACGAGGCCGTACGCCGCGGCGTGCGACTTGTTGAAGGCGTAGCCGGCGAACGGGAGGACGGTGTCCCACAGTGCCTTGATCGCCGGCGCGGAGAACCCGTTGGTGCTCATGCCCGCGGCGAAGCCGTCATAGGCCTCGTCGAGGACTTCCTTCTTCTTCTTGCCCATTGCGCGACGCAGGTTGTCGGCCTGGCCCATGGTGTAGCCGGCGACCTTCTGTGCGATCTGCATGATCTGCTCTTGGTAGACGATCAGGCCGAACGTCTCGGCGAGGATCTCGCGCAGCGGCTCCTCGAGCTCGGGATGGATCGGCTTCACGACCTGCCGGTCGTTCTTGCGGTCGGCGTAGTCGTTGTGCGCGTTCATGCCCATCGGGCCGGGGCGGTAGAGCGCGCCGACGGCGATGATGTCCTCGAACGCGGTAGGCGCCATGCGCTTGAGCAGTTCGCGCATGGGCCCGCCGTCGAGCTGGAAAACGCCCAGGGTCTGGCCCCGCTGCAGCAGCTCGAACGTGGCGGGGTCGTCCAGCGGCAGCGAGTCCATGTCCAACTCGATGCCGCGGTTGGCCTTGATGTTCTCCAACGCGTCGTTGATGACCGTCAGGTTGCGCAGCCCCAGAAAGTCCATTTTCAGCAGGCCGATGGCCTCGCACGACGGATAGTCCCACCCGGTGATGATGGCGCCGTCCTGCGCCCGCTTCCACACCGGGATGGCGTCGGTCAGCGGCTCGTTGGACATGATGACCGCGCAGGCGTGCACGCCCGCGTTGCGGATCAGGCCCTCCAGGCCCAGCGCGGTGTCGTAGATCCGCTTGACGTCGGGGTCGGTCTCGATGAGCGCGCGTACCTCGGCGGCCTCGCCGTAGCGCTCGTGGTCGGGATCGGTGATCCCGTGGACGGAGATGTCCTTGGCCATGATCGGCGGCGGCAGGGCCTTGGTGATCCGGTCGGCGATCGCGAATCCGGGTTGACCGAACTGCACGCGCGCCGAGTCCTTCAACGCGGCCTTGGTCTTAATGGTGCCGAACGTGATGACCTGGGCGACCTTGTCCTCGCCCCACTTCTCGGTGGCGTAGCGCACCATCTCACCGCGGCGACGGTCGTCGAAGTCGATATCGATATCGGGCATCGATACGCGCTCAGGGTTGAGGAACCGCTCGAACAGCAGTCCGTACGGGAGCGGATCGATATTGGTGATCCCCAGCGCCCAGGCAACGATCGAACCGGCTGCCGAACCGCGGCCCGGTCCGACGCGGATGCCGACCTCGTGGGCGTGGGCGATGAGGTCGCCGACGACGAGGAAGTAGGCGGGAAAGCCCATCTGGATGATGATGTCCAGCTCGCGGTTGGCCCGGTCGAGGTATTCCTGCGGGATCTCGGTCCCGGGGAACCGCCGCGTCGCCAGGCCGTTCATGACCTCGGCACGCAGGAAGCTCGCCTCGCTGTGCTCGGTCGGCACCGGGAACACCGGCATCCGGTCACGGTGGGTGAACACGTCCTCGTAGGACTCGACGCGCTCGGCGATCTCCAGCGTCGAGTCACACGCGCCGGGGACTTCCGAGTCCCACAGGTCGCGCATCTCCTGGGCCGACTTGAGGAAATACCCGTCACCGTCGAACTTGAACCGCGTCGGGTCCGAGAGGGTCTTTCCGGTCTGCACGCACAGCAGCGCCTCGTGTGCCCCGGCGTCGGCCTGGGTGACGTAGTGGCAGTCGTTGGTCGCGAGCGGCTTGATGCCGAGCTTGCGGCCGATCTCGAGGAGCCCGTCGCGCACGCGGCTCTCGATCTCGATCCCGTGCTCCATCAGCTCGAGGTAGAAGTTCTCCGGGCCGAAGATGTCGCGCCATTTCGCCGCGGCCTCCAGCGCCTGCTGGTCGTGGCCGAGTCGCAGACGGGTTTGCACCTCCCCCGACGGGCAGCCCGTCGTGGCGATGATCCCCGACGAGTACTGCGCGATCAGTTCGGCGTCCATGCGCGCCCACTTGCCCAACTGGCCCTCGATCGAGGCCAGCGAGGACAGCTTGAACAGGTTGCGCAGGCCGGTGGCGTTCGCCGCGACCATCGACATGTGGGTGTAGGAGCCACTGCCCGACACATCGTCGGAGCGCTGATCACGGGTACCCCACTGCACGCGCTTGGTGGAGAACCGCGACTCCGGTGCGATGTAGGCCTCGATGCCGATGATGGGCTTGATCTCGTTGCGGACCGCGACGTTGTAAAACTCGCTGGCCCCGAACATGTTGCCGTGGTCGGTCATCCCGATCGCGGTCATTCCGAGCCGCTTTGCCTCCGCGAAGAGGGGACCGACCTTCGCCGCACCGTCGAGCATCGAATACTCGGTGTGGTTGTGCAGGTGGACGAATGATCGGGCGTCGGTCACGGCGTCCACTCTAGGGTGCCGGTCTGACACCGGCAGGCCGCCACGCCAGCGCGTGACGGATGGGACGGAGGTGACTGCGGCTACCCCTCCCGCAGGACGTCGAGCGCGTGCTGCAGGTCGTCGGGGTACTGGCTGACGAACCGCACTTCGCGCCCGTCTGCGGGGTGCGCGAAGGCCAGTTCACGGGCGTGCAGCCACTGCCGGTCCAGGCCCAGTCGGGCCGCGAGCACCGGGTCGGCGCCGTAGGTCGGGTCGCCGCAGCACGGGTGGTGCAGCGCCGAGAAGTGCACACGGATCTGGTGGGTCCGCCCGGTCTCCAGGTGCACGTCGAGCAACGAGGCCGCGGCGAACATCTCCAGCGTGTCGTAGTGGGTGATCGAGGGCTTGCCGTTCGCGGTCACCGCGAACCGCCAATCGTTGCCGGGATGCCGGCCGATAGGGGCATCGATGGTGCCCGACGGCGGGTCGAGATGGCCCTGCACCAGAGCGTGGTAGCGCTTCTCGACGGTCCGGTCGCGAAAGGCCTGCTTGAGAACCGAGTACGCGTGTTCGGACACAGCCAGGACCATCAGCCCGGACGTGCCCACGTCGAGGCGCTGCACGATGCCCTGACGCTCGGCGGCGCCCGATGTGGAGACCCGGAAGCCGGCGGCCTCCAGTGCTCCGACGACCGTCGGACCGCTCCAGCCTTGCGAAGGATGCGCGGCCACCCCGACCGGCTTGTCGACGACGATGATGTCCGAGTCGTGGTAGACGACCGAAAGGTCCTCCACGGGGGTGGGCTCGACCCGCAACGGCTGCGCCGGCGCGGGCAGCAGCACGTCGAGCATCGCCCCCGCGGGGAGTTTGTCGGACTTGCCGACCGCTATCCCGTCGACGGTGATGTCGCCGGCTGCGGCCAGCTCGGCCGCCGTCGTGCGCGAGATGCCCAGGATCCGCGCCACGCCCGCGTCGACCCGCATTCCGGCGACGCCGTCGGGCACCGGCAGGGTCCGTGACTCACGCACGGGCATCCCCGGTCTCCGCGTCGGCTGCGGCACTGTCGTCGGATTGGGCGCTGTCGTCGGATTGGGGGCTGTCGTCGGATTGGGCGCTGTCGCCGGATTGGGCGCTGTCGTCGGATTGGGCGCTGTCGTCGGATTGGGCGCTGTCGCCGGCCGGGAACCGGCGGGCGGCCCAGCCGCTACGACCGCCGTCGTAGTCGAACCCGAGGATGGTGAGGATGACCAACAGCACGGCCCCGCACACGACTGCCGAATCGGCGACGTTGAACACCGGCCACCAGCCGATTGCGATGAAGTCGACGACGTGGCCGTGCAGCGCTCCCGGTGCCCGGAAAACCCGGTCGGCCAGGTTGCCCAGCGCACCGCCCAGCACCAGACCCAGTCCGAGGGTCCACCACGCCGAGCGCAGCCGCTGCGACAGTCGGATGATCGCGATGACCACGCCGAGCGCCACCAGAGTCAGGACCCAGGTGTAGCCGGTGGCCATGGAGAACGCGGCGCCGCTGTTGCGCAACACCAGGAGGCGGGCCCAATCGCCGATCAGGTACACCGGGTCGCGACCCTCGAGCGCGGATACCGCCCAGATCTTGGTGATCAGGTCCAGGGCCCACACCACCAGGGCGACCCCCAGCACCGCCCACGTCGTCGCGTATCGCTTCAGCACGTCGACCAGGGTACTTGGCGGCGTCCACCTGCCCGCTACGCTGGGCCCCGTGCTGATCCGGCCCGCCCACCCGACTGTGCCACGCCCGTCGGCGCACCGCGCGGCGGTCGTTCCGCTGCTGGGCGCCCTGTGCGCCGCACTGCTCGCCTGCGGCAGCACCGGCTCGGTCGCCGACGACGGGCCCTGCTCGACCGCCGCCACGACGGCGGACCCGGCAGTCCGGCCGATCCCCCTGGCCACCCCCACCGTCGAACTGCTCTCCCCCGGTGCGCCGCCCCGGCTCCCGATGCGCGCCGCGCCGGACCGCTCGCAGGCCCAACCCGTGCGCCTGACCGCAACGGCGACCGTCCTCACCCGAATGGCCGGCGGGGTGCCCGGCGCGGACTCGACCTCGCGCGAGGACCAGACGGTCACCGTCGCGGCGACCGCACGACGACACTGCACCGACGACGCTGACGTCGCGCTGCGATTCGACGCACTGTCCGCGGCGGACCCCGCGCTTTCGGCCGACCTCGCGAAGGACGACGGCTCACGCGGCGGGCTCACTCTCGGCGACGCCGGGGTCCCGCTGTCGTTGCGGCTGTGGCCGAACTCCGGTGCCCCGACGACGGCGCGGGCCGTCGTGGAGAACACCCTCGCTACGGCGCTGCAGACCCTGACCGCCCGGCCCGGTGATGCGGTCGGCATCGGGGCCCAGTGGCAGGTACGACGGACCCTGCTGGGCGCGACGACCCTGCAGCAGACGATCACTGCGACGCTGCGCGGGCGCGACGCCGACACCGTCGACCTCGACATCACCGTCGACGAGACGCCCACGGGATCGGCGTACACGGTGCCGGGGACGGGATCGGCGCTGCACATCGTGCGTTACACCTCGCTGGGCCACGGAACGGTACGCATCGACCTGCGCCGCGCCCTGCCCGTCGGGGGATCACTCGACATGCGCGGGGCGCGCGAACTCGTCGGGGCCGACGCCGCCCGCCCCCTGGTACAGCAAACCCGCTACCAACTCGAGTGGAGCCGATAGCGGGTCGTTGGGCTATCGCTCAGGCCAACCCCGGACACACCCCATTTGCCGCATTGGTATGCGCCAGTGAACAGTAGTCACAATAGCTACTGACCTGCATAGTTAGTCTTGTAGTCGAATAGGTGTTCGGGTAGAATCGGGTCATGGACACCACGACCGCCACGCCAGACGCGCTGGCGGTTGACGATGCCCAGATGGGTGTCGATACCGACGACTTCGAGCTCGATCCCGGTGTGTGGGATATCCCCGATCCGTGGGATGAGCCCGACGGGTTCGATGACGAAGCGTTGTGGGTCAAGCGGGCCGCCTCAATCGGTCCGGCAGCATCGTTGGCGCTCGGTGACCCGGGCTGGACGGTCGATGTGTTGACCAATGCGCGGCGTGCCAATGCGATGCTCGCCTGGATCGAATACCGCGAAATCGGTGTGATGCACACCGTGCTGACCGACACCGGTAAACCCGAACCCTCAGCACGGGGGGTGCGGATGCTCGACATCGAAACCCAGGCCGCCGCCCGTGTCGCGATGAGCC
>CAZVVS010000265.1:0-6885 GCA_964630585.1 uncultured Gordonia sp. | reverse complement strand
ACCTGTTCACCTCGATCTCCGGCGGCATCAACGCGCTGTGGGGCCCGCTGCACGGCGGCGCCAACCAGGCGGTGCTGGAGATGCTGGAGGACATCCAGCGCAGCGGCGGCGACACCAAGGCGTTCATGACCAAGGTCAAGAACAAGGAAGACGGTGTGAAGCTCATGGGCTTCGGGCACCGTGTCTACAAGAACTACGACCCGCGCGCCGCGATCGTCAAGAAGACGGCCGACTCCATCCTGGAGTCCCTCGGCGTGCAGGACGAGATGCTCGACATCGCCAAGGGGCTGGAAGAGGTCGCGCTGAGCGACGACTACTTCATCGAGCGCAAGCTCTACCCGAACGTCGACTTCTACACCGGCGTGATCTACCGGGCGATGGGCTTCCCGACCCGCATGTTCACCGTGCTGTTCGCCCTGGGCCGTCTGCCCGGCTGGATCGCCCACTGGCGAGAGATGCACAACGACCCGACGACCAAGATCGGTCGTCCGCGCCAGCTGTACACCGGGTACACCGAGCGTGACTACGTCGCGATGGGAGACCGGTAGACATGGCGAATCTCGAGAAGCCCGAGGTCGAGTTCCCCGTCGGTCCTGCGCCGGCGGAACTGGTGATCAGCGACATCGTCGTCGGCGATGGCGCCGAGGCTCTGCCCGGCTCGACTGTCGACGTGCACTACGTCGGCGTCGAGTACGACAGTGGCGAGGAGTTCGACTCCTCGTGGGGCCGCGGCGAGTCCGTCGAGTTCCCGCTGGACCGGCTCATCCCGGGCTGGCAGGAGGGCATTCCGGGTATGAAGGTCGGCGGCCGTCGTCGGCTGACCGTGCCCCCGGCCCTGGCCTACGGTCCCGCAGGTGCCGGGCACCGGCTGTCGGGTAAGACGCTGGTCTTTGTGATCGACCTGCTCGGCGTCAACTGAGCGAGTGCGGCGGCGCTCTAGGCGCCCCGCACCCCGCACAACGCGGAGGCGCGCTCGCCGTCGACGGTGCGCTGCGCCTTCAACTTGTTGTTGACGAACAGCTTGCAGCTGGCCTGCATGCCCTCCTGCTGAATCTTCACCGCGAGGATTTGGTTGGGCACCGCGCTGCGGAAGCTGAAGCGACGGTGGAAGCGACCGTCAGCCTGTCGCTCGTCGGGGCGAAAGTTGAAGTGCTGCTGGCGCAGGATGTTGCCGCCGTTGATGTAGGAGACGGTCGCCCACGTCGTTTCCGAATAGACGTCGAAGGAGATCACGTCGCCCCGGCCAGGATGGGCCCAGCTGGCCGCGGCCTCGCGGGCGGCCACCGCGCCCACTCCGGCGATTGCTCCGAGCCCGATGAACGCGGCTGCTGCGGTGACTTTCAGGTTCGGCATGCGCATGGATGCAGAGTCTAGCCATCCACACGCCCCAGGCCCAGAGGCGGTAGGTTTACCTCATGATCCATAGCTCCAGCGACGGTGCCGTCACGACGATCGAACTCGACCGGGAGGCCAAGCGCAACGCGCTCGACGACGAGATGCTCGACGGTCTGTCGGCGGCCTTCACCGCTGCCGTCGACTCCGGCGCCCGGGCCATCGTGCTGACCGGGCGCGGCGCGGTGTTCAGTGCTGGCGCCGACCTGTCCGGTCCGGTGTACGACCTCGACTTCATCGACCGGCTCGTCGCTGTCCTCAAGCAGATCGAGGCCACGCCGGTGCCCGTTATCGCCGCGCTGAACGGGACCGCGTTGGGCGCCGGACTCCAGCTTGCGATGGTCGCCGACCTGCGCGTCATGGCACCGGGGGCGTCGGTGGGCATCCCGGCGGCCAAGATCGGCGTCGCGGTCGACGAATGGACGATCCGGCGCCTGGCCTCCCTCGTCGGTGACGGCCATGCCCGGGGCATCCTGATCGGCTGCGACATGCTGGCCGCCGACCGCGCGCTGGGCGTCGGGTTCGCCAACCGGATCGGCGGGCTCGCCGACGCGCAGGCGTGGGCCGCGCAGATCGCCGGTTGGGCGCCGCTGACCCTGCAGCACTACAAGATGGTTCTGACCGGGGACGGGGCGCGCGACGCCGCACCGCAGGAGCGCGAAGACGCCATGAAGGCGGCCTGGCTCAGCGACGATCTCGCCGAGGGGCGTGCCGCGAGGGCCGAGAAGCGGACCCCGGTGTTCCGGGGCTGCTGAGGGGTCACGCCCCCAGGACCCGGTCCAGGTAGTCGTTGGTGAAGACCCGATCGGGGTCGAACCGGTCGCGGACCGTGACGAACTCGTCGAAGCGGGGGTACACGGTGCGCAGGTAGTCCGCATCGCGCGTGTGCATCTTGCCCCAGTGCGGCCGGCCGGCGTGCGCGGTCATGATCGCCTCCACGTCGGCGAAATAGGCCGCCGAATCCGCCGGATCGTCCTTGGCGTAGCGGTGCACGGCGATGTAGCCGCTTTCGCGCCCGGCCGCGGTGGAGAGCATCAGGTCATCAGCGGCGGCGGCGCGCACCTCGATCGGGAAGCTGACCCGGTAGCGGCGCTTCTCGATCATCGCCCGCACCTCGCGCAGCGCATCGGGGATGGCCTCGACGGGGATGGCGTACTCCATCTCCCGGAAGCGCACCTCGCGCGAGGAGATGAAGATATTGGTCGAGGAGTCGACGATCGTGCGCGCCGACAGCGCGCGCCCGCTGAGTTGGTTGATCGTCGGGACGGCGGCGGGCACGCGCCGACCTATCGCGCACATCAGCCCGAACAGCTTGTTGGAGAGCAGTTCATCGTCGATGTAGCGACGCACCGACGACGGTCCGCTCACCGGCGTCGTCGCTGGGAGCCGCGTGTTGGTCTTGGTCAGGCAGCAGTCGGTGTGCGGGAACCAGTAGAACTCGTAGTGGTCGATCGCGGCGATCGTCTCGCCCCACCCGGCCAGCACCTCGTCGAATCTGCCCGGTGCCTCGACCGCCTCCAGGTGGAACGCGGGCACGCACCGCAGCGTGATGCCGGTCAGAACGCCGAGGGCGCCGAGGCCCAGCGCAGCGGCGGCCAGATCGGGGTCATCGGCACCGACGTGGACTTCCTCGCCCCGTCCGTTCACGAGCGTCGCCCCGGCGATCTGGGTGCTGATGCCGCCGAAGGCGGCGCCGGTGCCGTGGGTGCCGGTCGACGTGGCACCCGCGACCGTCTGCCGGTCGACGTCGCCGAGGTTGGCCATGGCCAGGCCCAGCGGGGAGAGCAGCCCCGGGATCTCATGCAGGTGGGTGCCCGCGGCCAGCGTGACGGTGCCCGCAGCGGCGTCGGCACTCACCACGCCGCGCAATTGCGACAGCCGCACCTGGATGTCGGTCGGTACCCCGATCCCGCTGAAGCTGTGCCCGGCGCCGATCGGCTTGACTTTGCGCCCCGAGGCGGCGGCATCGGTGACGAGTGCCTGTAGCTCCGCGACGGTGGCGGGCACGACCACCGTCGGGTCGGCCTCGTAGGTGTGGCCCCAATTCTCCCAATGCTCGGTGCTGCTCACAGGAAGCACTTCCCCTCGCCGCGATAGGTCGGTACGACGTCGACGACACGCGGCCCGCCGTCGGCGCCGCGGTCGATGATCGCGACCTCGTCGGCGTGTTCGGCGGGTTCGCCGGACTTGGTGTGGCGGAACCACACCCGGTCGCCGATCCCGAGATGGCGGGCACCCGGGCCGCGCAACGGGGTCTGGACCTCGCCCGCAGCCTCCGAACCGATGTAGGAGAGTCCGGCCGGCCACACGGGCTTCGGGAGCCGATCGAGTGCGGGCGGGCCCGAGGCGATCCACCCGCCGCCGAGGGCCGTCACGATGTCGCGCGACGGGCGGCGGACGATGTCGAGGCCGAAGCACATGGCCGGGGCGGGTTGGAAGTGCGAGTAGCCGTCGAACAGGTGGCCGCCGAAGAATCCGCTGCCCGCCGCGATATCGGTCACCGACGGGTCGGTCGAGGTCGCCTCGAGTGACCCGGTGCCACCCGCATTCACGAACTCCAAGTCGGCGTACTCCCGGATCGCGGCGACCGCCTTGCCACGCCGCACGATCAGCTCCCGCATCGACCGCGATTGGATCACCCCGATGGCCTGGTTGCGCATCGCACCGGCCGCATCGTCGGCGAACCCGGCGACCTGCGCCTCGTAGGACATGACTCCGACCAGCGCGAAGCCGGGACGCCGGGTGATCGTTGCGGCGAGCCGGGCGGCGTCGGCCACCGAGTGGATGGGGGATCGGCGCACGCCGAGGTGGACCATCCCGCGCGCGTAGCGCAGCGAGGCGTCCAGATCGATGGCCACGCGGACCGGCCGTCGTGCCGACGGGGCCACGGTCGCATCGATGACGTCGAGGTGGCGGGCCGAGTCGACCAGTAGCGTGACGCGCTCCGAGGCGGTTTCGTCGGAGAGGAGGCGGCCGATCGCCGCCGTCGACACCGACGGATAGCCGAGTAGGACGTCGGGGATTTCTGCAGCGGTGGCGAGCCAGCGCGCCTCGTCGACGGTGTAGGCCAACACCCCGGCGAAACCGTCGCGGCGCAGGATGTCGCTGATCACCGAGCGAACGCGCAGGGACTTGCTCGCCACGCGGATGGGCACCCCGCCTGCGCGGCGCCTCAGGTCGGCGATGTTGTGTTCAAGCGCAATCGCGTCGACCGCCAGGACTGGTGCGGGTAGCCGCGCTGCCCGCACGGCGGCGTCGATCCCCGCCCAGTACGCCTCCGGGTCATCGAACCAGGTTTCCACGCCCACCAATCTATTCGCCGCTTGAATCGCTCTCGCCGGCTGCCACCGCATACGTCATGATCCAGTCTTTGATCGCGTCGATGACCTGCTCGGTCTGCTTCTCGTCGGTGGTCGTCAGGTAGACCATCCCGACGGCGTTGGTGGCCGCGATGAGCAGCGGCCCGAGTTTCTCCGGGGGCAGAGACCAGCTGGTGCCGTGACGTTGTGCGATCGATTCGAGCGTCGCGGCTCCGAGTTCGTAGAGCCGTTCCCACATTTCGCGGCCGGCCATTCGCAGCTCCTCCTGCTGGCGCGAGTACAGCGCCAGCGACATGGTGGCGTGCACGCGACCGGGGTCTTTCACAATGAGGAGGAACAGTGCCTGGAGAGACTGATCGACTTCGCGCTCGACACCCGCCAGTCCGTCACCGGGCAGGTCTCCGGCAGGGGTGTACTCGCGGATCTCGTCGGCCAGCGAGGCATGCGTGCGCGGCACCGCTTGGTCGATAACGGCGGTGAGCAGGGCCATTCGCGACTCGAATGCGTAGTGGAAGCTGGCCAGCGGCATCTTGGCCTGGGCGCACACCCGGCGCGTCGTGGCACCCTCCACCCCGTGGTCGGCGATTACCCGGTAGGCCGCTTCGATCAGCGCCTCTCGACGCTCCTCGACCGACATGCGCGCCATCGCAACCTCATTCCGTCTGCCCCCGGAATTGTCGGACATGTGTCCTGATGTGTCGATCCTAACGTGCATCTGCTCGGTACATTGGATGCGGTGACGGACAAGGGAATTCGCCATAGCGCATCGTCGGTGGCACGCAGTGCAATATCGGGCGCGACCGAGCGGCTGGCCGGCGTCGGGGTGCCACCCGCCCGGGCGATCGGCGCCACACTCGAGGCGATCGCCGCCGAAGTAGCCGGGTCGCGATTCCTCGTCGACGGGCGGTTCACCAACGCCGACCCGCCCTCGCCGATGATGGGCAACCCCGCCGCCGCTCTGGGCGACATGATCCGGCGCCCCGGCCGGCCCACCCGCAAGATCATGGTGACCACCCCCGACTTCGCACACACGCCGCGCGACCTCGCGGCGACCTGGCTGGGGCATGCCAGCGTGCTCGTCGAGCTGGACGGTGCGCGGATCCTCACCGACCCGGTGTTCTCACGACGCGCCTCCCCGTCGCAGACGGTCGGTCCGGCCCGCCTGCACCCGCTTCCCTGCAGCGTCGACGAACTTCCGCCGATCGACGTCGTGCTGATCAGTCACGACCACTACGACCACCTCGACACCGCTACCGTCATCGAAATAGCCCGGCTGCAGCCGGAAGCGGTGTTCGTCTGCCCGCTCGGCGTCGGCGCACACCTGCGGTCGTGGGGGATCGGGGCCGACCGGATCCGTATGGCGGAGTGGGACGCCGATGTCGTGGTGTCTACCGCCGGCGGTGATCTCAGGTTTGCCGCGGTGCCCGCGCGCCACTTCTCCGGCCGTGGCCTGGACCGCAACGTGACGATGTGGGCGAGCTGGGCGGTCATCGGTCCGCATCACCGGGTGTTCTTCTCCGGTGACACCGGGTTCAGCGAGTCCTTCGACGACGTCGGTCTGGTCCACGGCCCGTTCCACCTGACGCTGATCGCGATCGGCGCCTATGACCCGCTGTGGCCCGACATCCACGTCAACCCGGAAGAGGCGGTAACGATCCACCGGATGTTGACGCGTGGTGAAGACGCGCTGCTCCTGCCCATCCATTGGGGTACGTTCAACCTCGCGCGACACAGGTGGGGTGAACCCGCCGCGCGGCTCTCGGATGCGGCGGCCCCATCACCGGGCCGGTCCCGGGTCGACATCGTCATCCCCCAACCGGGCGGTGAGTTCGACGTCACCCGTCGCACCGGTACCGCCACGGTCGCACCTGACTGGTGGAAGGAGTCGACGTGACCGTCGAAACCCCGGAACGGACCGATCCGGTCGACCCCGCGCGCGGGCTCACCGCGGCGCAAGTCGCCCAGCGGGTCTCCGCCGGACAGGTCAACGTCGCCGGTGAGAAGACCGGCCGGACCGTGGGCGAGATCATCCGCGCCAACGTGTTCACTCGCATCAACGCCATGCTCGGCGTGCTCTTCGCGCTGGTGATGACCACCGGCTCGTTCAAGAACGGCCTGTTCGGGCTGATCATCATCGCCAACAGCGGGATCGGCATCATCCAGGAGATCCGTG
>CAZVVS010000264.1:0-6972 GCA_964630585.1 uncultured Gordonia sp. | reverse complement strand
CCGAGGAGCGAGCACAGCGCATGGCGGTGAGGCGCCAGTCGAACATCCGCTCAGGCACACCGGCGCTGTTCGGGCGCGCTGCGATCTACGCCCGGATCTCGTTGGACAAGGTCGGCGAGGCCGCCGGCGTCGGCCGGCAGATCGACGGTTGCCGCCATCTGGCCGAACTGGAGGGCTGGAGCATCGACGAGGTACTGGTCGACAACGACCTGAGTGCCTATTCCGGTGCCTGCCGCCCCGAGTACGAGCGTCTGCTCGATCTCGTGCGTCGACGCGAGATCGACGTCATCGTCGCCTATCACCCCGACCGGCTCTACCGGCGCCTCGCCGACCTCGTCGAGCTGACGAAGGTGGTCGCGTCCGCCGGCGTCGAGATCCGCACGGTCGCTGCCGGCCACGTCGACCTCAACACGGCGAGTGGCCGGTTCACCGCCCAGGTCCTCGGGGCGGCGGCCGAGCACGAGTCCGCCCGTATCGGTGAACGTGTGAGTGCCAAGCACCACCAGAACGCGGCGCGCGGCAACGCCCACGGCGGCGGCCGCTCCTACGGCTACCGGCGCGTGGCACAGGGCCAGATCGAGGTCGTGCCGGAGGAGGCCGACGTGCTGCGAGAAGCCACCGCCCGCGTGCTGGGTGGGCAGTCGCTCGCGTCGATCGTCGTCGACTTCAACGAGCGCGGCATCCCGTCGGCGCACGGCAAGAAGTGGCGACCCGGCTCGCTGGGCATGATCCTCAAGTCGGGACGCATCACGGGACTCCGGGAGTCGAAGGGTGAGGTCGTCGGCGAGGCGAACTGGGAACCGATCCTCGACCGTGCGACCTGGGAGCAGGTGCGTACCCGCCTCACCCACGCTCCGCTCGGTCGCCGGCCGAAGGTCAACCTGCTCGCTGGGATGTGCCGGTGCGCAGAGTGCGGATCGGTGATGGCTGCCGTCAGCGAGCGGATGGACAAAGAGCTCAAGCCCGGGCAACGCCCTCCCCGTCGGACGATCGCGTGTGACAAGGCGAACCGGCACGGCTGTGGCTCCAACACGGTGAAGGCCGACTACGTCGAGCAGATCGTCGTCGACTACGTGCTCGCCGCGCTCGAACACACCGACATCGCAACCGCCCGTGCTCGACGTGCTGGCGGCGACGCCCACCAGTTGGTCGCCTCCATTGAGACCGACGAACAGTTCCTCGCCGATCTCGCCGCCGACTACGGCGCGCAGCGGATCAACCGTGCGCAGTTCCTCGCCGCGCAGGATCCGATCCACGCTCGCCTCCTGCTCGCGAGGCGACGGCTCGACCAGTTGACCTTCGACCCCAGCCTCGACGGCACAGCCTTCGAGCGGGTGACAGCCGACAGCTGGGATCGCCTCGACCTGGACCAGCAACGCTCCCTCGTCGGTCTCTTCGTCGACCACGTCGCGATCCGGAAAGGCAAACGGGGCCGCTACTTCGACCCGAGCCGAGTCCGACCGGTGCCGGTCGAGAATGACGTCTCATGAGGCGACGACCGCACCGAGCCCGCCAGTCGGGCGTGCCGCTACGTCTGGTCGGGGGCGTCGTAGGCAAGACGGGCGAGAAGGTCGTCGAACTCGTCCGACAGCGCTGGCCCCGTGGCGCTGGGCTTCGACGTCTTGTGCTGTCGTGGCCGACGGGCCATCGGTACCTCGTCGATCCCGTCGGCCCTTTCTGCAAGCAACCGCGAACGAGTTCCTCCGCTCCCGCGGTGGCGGCCCCGTTCTCTCTCGACGGTGAAGCCCCACACAGTGGTGGGCCCGGGAGACAGCCGTACGCCGGCGAAGCAATCCGCGCGGTCCGACGAGGGTTGACCCCCCGTCCAGTAGATCTTCTCGCCGAGTACCCAGGTCCACATGGCCAGCCCGGCACCGTCGAGTGCCTTGCGCAACGGTTCGGCTCGAGCCCACAGGACACGAAGACCCCCGTACTCGCGTCTGGCGGAGCAGAACGCGACGACCTCGCCGCCCGAAACCCACGAGTACTCGCGCTCTACTGGCCCAAGCCCGAGAGCGCCGTCGTCCTCCAGCCCGCCGGACCAGCGCGCAGCGAGCAACTCGAGCAGCACCCGGCTCGGCATGAGCGCTCCCGGACTGTCCGTGGCGGAGTAATCGTTTCCGGACTCCTGATGGCAGCCCACGGTCGCAAGGGCGTAGGGCGCCGTGGTCTGGTCATCGATTCTGGCGAGCTCCCAACCTGCCGGGAGGTCATCTCTGCCAGGGTCGTCTCCCGGGTCGTACGGCCGGCGCTCTCGGTCGGACAGATCCAGCTCGCCGGGCCAGGCGCCGACGTCCGGATACTCACCCAGGCAACCGATCGACATGTCGGCCGGAGTCGACACTTTCGACAGGCCCATCCAGTTCGTGTTGCCAGCCCAGCGCGCGTGAACCTCGTCGTCACTCCGGATGAGGTTTGCTTGTGTCCGAATCCACAGCTGCCGTCTGTCGCGGCGGTAGCCCTTGCCGAGATCGGTCGGGTCCTTGATCGCCCACTCCTGGTGCCGTTCAAGCGCAACCCACTCGCCGCCGTTGGGGTCGGTCGCCCGGATGATGTCTTCGGGCCGCGGAATGTCCGCGGTGATGCCGAGCCAGACGTCATTCGGCGTGTCCGCGTCGAGTGTGTGGTCCGTGGCGGTCCGCCACCAAGCCGGCTGGTGTTCCTCGCGCAGCCGGATCGTGCGCAGGCGGCTCGCGGGAGTGTCGCTGTCGGGCTCGTCGCCCCGTACGAGCAGCGACGGGTCGACGTCGAGGGTCCCCGAGACTTGCCATGGTCCTTCGTAGGGCACTGGAGCTTCCCGCCATCGGTCGATGGTGCAGTGATCAACGAGGTGCCCGCACAACTCCTGGAACGCGATGCGCTCGTACTTCTTCGCGACCCGCTCGGTAGCGCTCTGGCCTCGGTACTCGCGGAGGCGGGCGTCGGTCTCCCCAAACCGGTCCTTGGTCCACCCGAGGTCGAGCATCCGTGCAGCGATCCATCGGGTGCACAAGTCGACATCGGGGTGGAAGACTTTGTTGTCGAGCTGGGCGAGTTGCTCGACGATGCAGCGAAGCTTGCGGACGGCGTCGTGCGAAGTCTTTGGGAGCGACGCCTCGAACGCTGTCCATTCGTGCGTGAAGGCGATGCCAGTGCGCCGAGGTTTGGCCATCAGAGACTCGGCGCGCCGCTGCACACGGCGCTTGCGGCTGGGCGCCGTCAAGCCGACGAGCCGGTTGAGTGCGGCGGTTCGCTGGCGCGAGAGGTTCCGTCGACGGGTGGCCCGGAGCTTGTCCTGGTCTGGCAGCACCAGGTCCTCGGGCACGTGGCGCTCGAAGTTGTGTTCGAACTCCCAGTCGATCTCCGTCGCAGATCCGAGGTAACCCGAGTAGTCGCGCCCGAAGCCTTTGGCAAGCTGTGCGGCGCTCGGGGCCTTCAGCGGCCATGACGTGCCGTACGGGGGCCGGGCGATGTCGAGGTCGCGCTCGAGTTCGCCGCCGCTGGCCCGGCAGAGCGCGTCGACGATCTCGGCGCACATTCGGGCGCGGTGGCGCAACATCAGGTGTGCCACGGGCTCGCCACTGCCGTAGACGGCGTCGAAGACGGCCTGGGCGAGGTCCTTGAGGGCCTCGACGTCGGCTGGAGTCTTGATCTGGTGGCGACGACGCAGCACGTGTCCGTATGCAGCTGCGACCACTCGGTCGATCACATACGGATCGTTGACGCGGGTGAACCGTCGGACCAGCTCGGCGAGAACCGCCGGGTGGTGGGTAGTGACGGACACGAGGGCCTTTGTCGCCGTGTCGCGCAGTCGCCGGTTCGTGGAGGTGAACAGCCATGCGAGATACAGACTGGCAAGTCGCGCGACGTCCTCGGGTGCGTTGGGGTTGGCCCACGCCCAGTCGATGGTCCGGCTCACCGGGTTGATGTCATCGGACCAGACCCACAAGAGCTGGCGGGTCCAGACTTCGTCTCGTTCGGGAACGCTCATCCGCAAGAGGATCGGGTGCAGCCACTCGGCGTTGAGCGGGTGGTTCGGAACGCACGCGAGACTTGAGATGATCCGTAACCACTCATGGTCCTCGACGCCCCCGGCGTGGAGGTACCTGCGCAACAGCTCATGGGTGGCTGGCGTGAGGCTGGCCGGGCTCCGCCAAATGAGGGTCTCGAAGAACGCTTCCTGGGTCACCCCGCGCAGCCAGGCGCCTGGGTCACGGTGTGCCCATCGTTCACCTACGACCCGTTCCCCGAAGCGAAGCACCGTCGCGAGCTCCTTGCCGCGCTTTTCGGGAACGAGCAGCACGAGGGCGCCGATGACGCCGCTCATGGCCCACGCCCGGGGTGCCTTCGCAATGGTCCGAACGGCAGCCGCGAGCCCCGTGGTAGTCGGGTTACGTTCCAAGATGACCTCGGCGCGCAAGTAATCGGACAATCGTTGGTACGTGAACCGGATCGTGTCCGTCGCGATCCCGTCTCTGTCGACGGTCTCGCGCAGCAGCAGTCCTTCGACAATCAGCCCATTCAGCAAAGACTTCGAGTACTCAGTCGACGCGTGGATTGCCTGACAGACGCTGTTGGCTTGAGCGATCGGCATCGCTTCTGACTCTGTGTCGACCATCGCGCCGGCGAGCGCCGCAACTGCCGCCTGGACCTTGTGTTCCCAGTCCGCGTAGTTGAGGCGCCCTGGACGTTGCAGGGTCTTGTCGATGCCTTCGATCAGGCCGTCGAAGACCCACACGAGGCTCCCTGCTTCTCTGGGGATCTCCTTCAGGCCACGCCCGTGGGCGGACTGACAGAGGCTGCGGAGGAACAGGGGATTGGTGATCTCCGGCAACAGCGCAGGCATGTCGGGAAGGCGGAGGCCATACAGAGCTGCGTACAGGTTGAGCGCCTCTTCTTCGTGTCCGGCCAGTCCGCGGTGCACCGATCTGGTCATGCCTGCGGGTGTTCCGCCTGGCACGACCGAGCTCTCGTAGACGTCCCGGAGCGTGATCACGAGTGCGACCCACGGAAACCTCGCGACCTCGGCCACGAACCCGGGAAGCTGGGACTCCCAGAGGTCTGCGCCAGCGCCTTCGTTGATCGCGTCGATCACCAGCAGGGCTCGGCCTCTACGGCGGATGCGAGCGGCGACATCAAGGGCCTGGAGTGTGTCGGCGAGTGTCATAGTGCCGAGGCCGAGCATCTGTACGAGCTGGGGATCGACCAAGCCGGTGTTGAGGTGCTGACCGAGCATCAAGGCCGATGGGAGATCATCGGCGATCCGTCCCGTAGCGACGTCCGCCACGAGGTGACTCTTGCCGCACCCGGCTTCGCCCACGAGCAGCACGGAACCACTGATCGCAGCAGCGACCTCGGCGCCGCCGAGATGGTGTATCACATCGTCGACATCGCTAAGGAGCCGCCAGAGCGACGAGTCGAACGAGCGCAGACTCTTGCGCTGCCTTTCGCGCTCGTCCTCAGCCCTTTCCGCGGACGTCTTCCGCTTCGAACGGCTGGACGCGGTGGTGGACTGGCGACGTGGCGCGTGTGTGCGACTCTGTTCGTCGAGCGTGGCGATCCGGGTGTGTACGGTGGCCTGGACCGCGGCGATGCCCTTGCGAAGCGTTTGAGCGTGGCCCTCGACGCTACGGAAGACGGCGTCGCCGGGGTCGGCGAGGTGGGCAAGCGAGGCCGCAACAGTGGCGGTCCAGTCATCCAGCAGCGTCTCGATGGCGCTGGCACCGTCGAGCATCACCGGCTCGGAGGTCCTCGACCGGTCTATGTATCGTCGGTTCTTCGCTGGTGCGCTCAGCAGCTCGGTAATTGAAGAGATGAACCGTGGGCCTCGGCATGCAGCGTCGATGACGTCGCGGGTTTCGATCTCGACGTTCACCTCGGGGCTGTACCGATCTCCGAGGTTGGCGACCTCGCGGGCGATCTGGTCAGACATGAACTTGCGGGTGAGAAACTTCTCGTCGAAGAAGTAGCGGATAGCGCCAGCGTGCTGCTCACTTGTCAACGCGGCCAGGAGCTGCGACTCGCCGCGGAACTCGAACTCGACTTTGCGTCCCTTGGCCTTGGCCTTCTTGGTCCAGTCCGCGACCGCGGTGTTCCACTTGGTCAGCGCGATGGTTGAGCGGTCCCTGGGGAGCACGAAGATGTACCGCTCGAGATCTGGCGTGCTGTCCAGTGCAGAGACGACGCTCTTGCTCATCTGGGCGAACGTGCTCGCGTCGAACTTGAACAGGTACTTCGCTTGCCAGGCCCATCGGCCCCCGCTGCCCTTGCCGACGGGGATGCACGAGAACTCGATTCCGCCGTCCGGTGTTGCCCGACGTTCGATCTCGGTGCCTCTATCCAGTCCTTCGAGGTCCCAAGCAATTAGGTACGCGAGCTCCTCGAAGGCGCGGTCTTTCGCCCCCGCGTGCTCGCGGATGCGTGACAGGTCGACGGTCGGCAGCGCCTTCATCGGGCTACCCAGTAGCGACGGGGAGTGGCTCTAGTGATCGCGAAAGCAGGGCGCAGCTTCATGCCTGTCACGCGCACGGCAATTCGTCTACTTCTCAGTTGCATCGACCGGCAGTGACGCGGCCAGCTCGGCGAACTGGGCGAGGGCTGCTTCGAGCTCTTCGACGATCTCGGCAGCGAGCACGCCAGGCGCAGGCAGTGATGCGGCGTCGTCGAGGGACTCGTCGCGTAGCCAGGTGATGTCGAGGTTGGCCTTGTCGCGGGCGACCAGTTCGTCGTAGGTGAAGCAGCGGAAGCGTTCGCTCTCGACCCGTCGGCTGCGGTCGCCGGGCGAGTATGCGTCGACGAAGTCGGCGAGGTCGTCGGCGCGGAGCGGCTTGGTCTTCAGGGTGAAGTGCATGTTCGTCCGCAGGTCGTAGACCCACGTCTCCTTCGTCCATGGATCCGCGGCGGCTGGCTTGCGGTCGAAGAACAGCACGTTCGCCTTCACGCCCTGGGCGTAGAAGATGCCGGTCGGCAGGCGCAGGATCGTGTGCAGGTCGC
>CAZVVS010000263.1:0-6995 GCA_964630585.1 uncultured Gordonia sp. | reverse complement strand
GCCGGTGTGGTGCGCGTCGACGGTGACGCGGTTCTGGTCGAGATGGTTGCCGATCCGGATCTGAAAGTCGCGGGTGCGGCCGCGTGACGTGGAATAGTGGAGGCCACGCGCGACACTCAACGACGTCGCCGGCAGCTTGGTCTCCCAGCGAGTGATGGCCGCCGATTCCTTGTGCACCGCGAGTACCTGGAGAAGGCCGACCGTCTTCGCGTTGTAGACGGCGCCGAGGATGAACCAGTCGTCGTCGCCGAGCTGGAAAGCCTCCCAGTCCTTCAGGCGGAGGTTGCGCGCCGCACGTGCGGTAGCGGCGAAACGCTTCGCCGGTTCGGCGTCGAGCGGGTTGATCCGCGCGATCGCTGCGTTGTAGGTCCCGACGTTGTACTGGCCGTCGTCGACCAACGCACTCGGCGGGGTGACCGGGGCGGGTGGAAAGTTCGGTGTCGTCGGCATCGGTCCCGAACCTACCGGGCCGGCTCCAAGTACGTAGCCGGTCCGGCTTGACAATTACATTACAGGTAGTAACGTAATGAAACGAAAGTAATCTAGCCCACATTGGGACCCGGAGGTAACCGTGCTCACAGCACACGACGAGCTGCTCGCCCACCAATTGGCCACCACCTTCGACCACGTCGAGCAGGCCGATCTGCGCTGGACCGAGCGCATCGTCATGTTCGGCTTCGAGAAGTCCGGCGAGTACACCATCGTCACCGGGCTGGCGCGCTACCCCAACCGGAATGTCACCGATGCCTACGCCATGATCATCGCGCGCGGCGGAGAGACCCGGGTGGTGCGGATGTCGACGCAGATCGACACCGCTCCCGTCGGCCTCGGTTCCTACACGGTCGGCCCGTATACCTACGCCATCGAAGAGCCGTTGCAGCGCACCAGGGCGACCTTGGTCGCCAACACCGAAGGCGTCGAGCTCGACCTCGTCCTCGACGGCGAATTCCCCGCTTACGAGCAGACGCCCGCGTTCCACCGGGAGCGCGGTCGGATCAGGGAGAATGCCCGCCGGTTCTACCAGAACGGTCGAGTGACCGGGCATTTCACGATCGACGGCAAGCGCGTCGACCTCGATCCCGATCAGTGGTGGTTCACCCGCGACCACTCGTGGGGGCTGCGCTACGGCCCCGGCGGCGGCAGCCTCGCCGAGGGTGGACAGATGCAGCCCGGCGATATCCCGGCCGGCGCCCTGTACTACATGGGGATCTTCCGCTTCGACGACGAGCTGGTGCACTTCGCCCAGCGTGAGGACCACCTCGGCAACCGGATCCAGTTCGAGGGCGAGGTGCTCATCCCGACTGCTGCCGGTGGCGGAACGGCCGAGATCATCGACGTCGAGCACGACCTGAAGTGGCGCCCCGGGCGCCGGCTCATCGATACCGGATCGCGGTTCACGGTGCTGCGCGGCGATCGGACCACCAGCGAGCTC
Organism: uncultured Gordonia sp.; assembly: GCA_964630585.1. Classification (GTDB taxonomy): domain Bacteria; phylum Actinomycetota; class Actinomycetes; order Mycobacteriales; family Mycobacteriaceae; genus Gordonia. The sequence goes on along the minus strand of CAZVVS010000263.1, from coordinate 5,563 downwards.
GAGCTGTCGCCGCGCTCGGACTATTGGCCCGCGTTCGCCGGCTACGAGGAGTTCAACGGCTACGCGTCCGGATACTGGCGCGGCACCGACTTCCTCGACGGATACACCGTCAACGGCGACGACCCGGAGGTCGTCGCGCCGATCAGCCTGCTCTCGGGCACCCTCTGCGAGGCACGGATGCCCCTCGGCGACGGCACCGAGAAGATCGGGTACGGCCTGGTCGAGATGGTGTTCGTCGGCGCCAATCCGCGTTACGGCTTCGACGGCTGGTGATCGCGCTCGCCGTCGAAATACTCCCCTCCATTCCCTCTTAATGATTTGTACGATTCACACACCCAAAGGAGACACCCATGTTGACCGCCCACGATGAGCTGCTCGCCCATCAACTCCCCACCACCTTCGACCACGTCGAGCAGGCCGATCTGCGCTGGACCGAGCGCATCGTCATGTACGGCTTCGACAAGTCCGGTGAGTACACCATCTGTACGGGGCTCGCTCGCTTCCCCAACCGCAACGTCACCGATGCCTATGCGATGGTCGTGCGCAAGGGTGGCGAGACGAAGGTCGTGCGCGTCTCGACCCAGATCGATACCGGCCCGGTGGGCCTGGGCAGCTACACGGTCGGCCCGTACACCTACTCGGTGGAGGAGCCGCTCAAGCGGACCCGCGCGGTCTTGCAGGCCAACGAACAGGGGCTGGAGATCGACCTGACGCTTGATGGCGACTTCCCCGCGTACGAACAGACCCCGGCCTTCCACCGTGAGCGCGGCCGGGTCAAGGAGAACGCCCGCCGCTTCTACCAGAACGGCACCGTGACGGGGCACCTGGTGATCGACGGTGAGCGGGTGGAGATCGATCCCGACCAGTGGTGGTTCGGGCGCGACCACTCCTGGGGTCTGCGTTACGGCCCGGGCGGCGGCAGCCTTTCGGAGGGTGGCGAGTTGCAACCCTCGGAGATCCCGGCCGGTGCCCTGTACTACATGGGGATCTTCCAGTTCGACGACGAGCTGGTGCACTTCGCCCAGCGCGAAGACCACATTGGCAACCGGATCCAGTTCGAGGGGGAGGTGCTCACGCCGCTGGCCAACGGCGGCGGGTCTGCGCCGATTATCGACGTCGACCACGATCTGACGTTCCGGGCCGGGCGCCGGCTCATCGGCGACGGATCACGGTTCACCGTCCACCGTGCCGACCGGTCGACCAGCGAGATCGAGGTGGACCCCATCTCCGACTTCTGGCCCGGCCTCGGCGGCTACCAGGAGTTCCAGGGCTACGCCTCGGGCTATTGGCGGGGAACCGACTTCATCGATGGATTCACGGTCAACGGCGACGACGCGGAGGTCGTGGCACCGGTGAGTCTGCTCTCGGAGACGTTGTGCGAGGTTCGGATGAAGCTCGACGACGGGACCGAGAAGGTGGGCCACGGTCTGGTCGAGATGGTGTTCCTGGGCGCCAATCCTCGCTACGGATTCGAAGGCTGGTGACATGACGGTCGAAGCAACCCCGAACCGGGTAGCCGCCGACATCCTCCCGGGCGTGATGGAGGCCGTCGTCCGCGAACGGATTCCCGGTGCATCCACCGCGCGGGTGCAGAACTGGGCGAAAGCCGATCAGGGATTCTCCACCGAGACCTACCTCTTCGAGGTCGCGGATATCGCCGGTCGCGACGAGCCGCTGGGCTTGGTGTTCCGCCGCCCGCCGGAGAACCAGCTGATCCCCGACTACGACCTGTCGTCGCAGTATCGGATCATGGAATGCCTGGCCGACTCCGAGGTGCCGGTGCCAACGGTGCAGTGGATCGAATCGGGACCCAACGTGTTCGGCTCGCAGTACCTGGTGATGGACCGGATCGACGACGTCACGACCGTCAGCGACGTGCCGCCGTATCACCAGCACGGATGGTTCGCCGAGTCGACTGACACCCAGCGGCAGCAGCTGTGGAACGGCTGCGTCGACATGATGATCAAGGTCCACGCGGTCGACGCCGTGGCGGCGGGGATGGGGTTCCTCGACCTGGGCAAGTTCGGTTCGGCGGCGCCGCAACGGTTGGCCAACTATCTGCGGTGGGCGATTGAGTGGACAGTCGGGAAGGGGAAGATCGGCGGCGCCTATACCCACGCCCTGGACTGGCTCGACGACAATCTCTACGAGCCCGAGAAAGTGTGCCTTTGCTGGGGTGACGCCCGGATGTCGAACGTGCTCTACAGCAGCGACTACCAGCCGGTGGCCGCCCTCGACTGGGAGATGTCCTACCTCGGCGATCCGGCCGGCGACCTGGCCTGGATGCTCACCACCGACTGGCTGTCGAGTCCGTTCCCCGAACACGCGCCGGCGCCCGGGGTGCCTTCGCGGGAGGAGACTCTGGACCGGTACCGCGCCAAGACCGGGCTGCGGTTGGACCACATGAAATTCAGTGACATCACTGCGACGCTGCTCCTGGCTCAACCGCTGATGCGGTTGACCAAGATCTACGACCTCGGAGCGGACCTGGCCGAGGTATGTGCCGGCCGACTGGACTTCATTTTCAGCGATCAGTACAGGGAAGGGTGAGGTCGCTTCCCGGAGGACGCATCGAGGCTCGTGGCTGTTCGCCACGGGCCTCGATGCTCTGAAAACGCAGGCGAGCCTAACTATGCACAAGATCGATAGCTCGCATACATTCGGGGAATTTGCGCAAATATGAGACCCGCGTCACACTCACGTTGTGATCTCGCAGCGCCCTACCGGACGGGGTGAAAACCCTACCGGCAAGTAGTTGGCCCCCGGTTATCGCGGCAAGGATTCCGAGGACCGCCGACAAGCCCCGAAGTGCCAAGACTCCGGTGCACAAACCCCGAGCAAGGAGACGATCGACATGGCAAGCCTAACCGACGGAGTGATGGAGCACGCGGCTGCGCGACCCGATGCGATTGCCGTCCGCGGTCCCGATAGCATCTACACGTTTAGCCAGCTCAAGGATGGGATTCTCGCGTACGCGGGGATGCTTCGGGAGCGTGGGATCGAGCGTGGTGACCGGGTGCTCTTCATCTGTCCGTCGGTCCCCGAGTTCGCTGTCGCCTACCTCGGCGTCAATGCCGTCGGAGCCATCGCGTTGCCCGCCAATCCGTTGTGCACCGAGACCGAGCTCGGCTACTACATCGAAGACGGCGGATGCCGCATGGTGATCGCGTGGGACGGGGTCTCGCAAGCCGCGCGCGCTGCCGCAGCGACTGCCGGCATCGACTTCGTCGCGTTGTCCACCGGCGCGAATGTCTCCGAGGGCACCCCGCTGGAAAGCCCCGTCGACCTCGACCGCGACGACGTCGCGTGCCTGCTGTACACATCGGGCACCACCGGCCGCCCCAAGGGCGCCGAACTGACGGTCAACAACCTCAACGAGGCGGCCCGGATCTCCAACCAGCTCGGTGACGAGAGCCCGGCGGACCGGGCGGGCACCTCGCTGCCGCTGTTCCACGTGTTCGGTCAAGCCTCGGTGCTGCTCGCCTGCCTGCGTGCCGGCGCCGCGTTGAGCCTGCGCCCCCAGTTCCACCCCAAGGGCTTCATCGACATGATCATCGAAGACGAGCTCACGATCGTCGCCGGCGTACCCACCATGTGGAACGCCATGCTTCACGTCCCCGACGATGTCCCCGACGGTGCGTTCGACAATCTCCGGCTCGCGGTGTCGGGCGGGGCCTCGCTGCCCCGGGAGATCACCCAGGCCTTCCAGCGCCGCTTCGGCTGCATGATCCTCGAAGGCTATGGCCTCACCGAGACCTGTGGGGCCGCAACGTTTTCCAGGCCGGGTGTCACGGCACCCGAGGGCACCGTCGGGATGGCGGTTTACGACTGCGACGTCGAGGTCCGCGACCACGACGGCACCGCCGTACCCGCCGGGGATCGCGGCGAGGTGTTCATCCGTGGGCCGGTGGTGATGCGCGGCTACTGGAACCGCCCGGACGCGACCGCCGAGACGATCTTCGACGGCTGGCTCAAGACCGGTGATATCGGTGAAATGGATGCCGACGGTAATCTCGCCATCGTCGACCGCGCGAAGGACCTGATCATCCGCGGTGGCTACAACGTCTACCCCAGCGAGATCGAGGAAACGCTCTACGCGCACCCCGACGTCGTCGAGGCGGCGGTCGTCGGAGTCCCCGACGACCACTACGGCGAGGAGGTGGTGGCCGTCGGGGCCACGACGCCGGGTTCGAATGTGTCCGCGGCCGACATCACCGAGTGGGCGACGGAACGGCTCGCGGCCTACAAGTACCCGCGTGCGGTGGTCTTCGTCGACGAGCTCCCCAAGGGGCCGTCGGGCAAGATCCTCAAGCGCGCCATCGAGCGGGAGCCGCTCTTGGATGCGGTCGTGAGAACGCGGGCCGCACGCGCTGCCGCCAAGCACTGATCCCGTAGAAGCCGAAACCCAACAGAACAGGGCAACCATGCAGCAATTGTCAGGACTGGACGCAGCCTTCCTGAATCTCGAGACCGGTCCCGTTTACGGACACGTGAGCAGTCTGGGCATCTACGACTCGTCGACCGCGGATCAACCGCTGACCGCGGCGGTCCTTCGGGAACGGATGATGTCGCGGATCCACAAGCTGCCGATGTTCCGGCGAAAGCTGGTCACCGTCCCGTTGGGCCTGGACCAGCCGTACTGGTGCGACGACGACGAGTTCGACATCAACGCCCACATCTTCGACGTTGGTATCAGTGCCCCCGGAACCCGGCAGCAGCTGAACGAGGTCGTCTCCCGGCTCGTGGCCAAACCGCTCGATCGCAGCCGACCGCTGTGGGAGATGGCGGTGATCAACGGCCTCGAGGACGGCAAGACGGCACTGTTGGCGACGGTGCATCATTCGGTCATCGACGGTGGTTCGGGCAATGATGTGAACGCGATCCTGCTCGACATGGCTCCCAATGCCGACCAGACCAACCCGCCTCCCAAGCCCTGGCACCCGGAGGCTCCCCCGGATGGGATGAAGTTGCTGACATCGGCGGTGACGACCAACGCGCTGCGGCCGTTCAAGGCTGTGAAGTCGGGGTTGAGCGTGACACGCCAGCTGCTCAAGCAGACGCCGACTCTCGCCTCGATGGTGCCGAGCATGGCATCACGCGGTACGAGTGTCCTCGGCCCGCGGACGCCGTTTAACGTCAAGCCGACGAATCGGCGGATCTTCGTGCCTTTCCAGATTTCGCTGGATGAGGTGAAGACGATCAAGAAGGCGGTGGGGGCCACCATCAACGATGTGGTCATGGCCGAATGCGCCGGTGGTCTGCGGTCCTGGTTGATGGCTCGTGGTGAGTTGCCAGACCAGCCGCTCACCGCGTCGATCCCGGTGTCGATTCGCGACGAGAGCCAGAAGGGTGCGATGGGCAACCAGGTGTCGATGATCGTCACCGATCTGCCCACCGACGTCGCCGACCCGCTGGAACGGATCAAGGCCGTGCATGAGTCGATGAAAGTGGCCAAGGAGATGCACGACGCGCTGCCGGTGGCCACGATCATCGGGTTCAGCGACTTCGCCACCCCGGCGATCTCGGCAGCTGCGGCACGTGCGGCGCAGCGGGCCAACTTCAC
>CAZVVS010000262.1:0-7054 GCA_964630585.1 uncultured Gordonia sp. | reverse complement strand
TGTCGTCGGGGATGCGGTGGTCAGGGCTGACCACCGTCTGAACGGACCGTTCGAGGAGCCGGGCTTCGGTCTCAGCCAGCTCGACTGTGGTCCAGCGTTCCTGGCTCGAGCCTCGCTGCGTGTTCGAGTCGGGATTGGTGACAGTGACCTTCACGACCTTGCCGCTGTCGAGGAACCGGCCGACCAGCGCATCGATGTCAGAAGCGGTCGCGGCGGAACCGGCGAGCGCGGCGACCATCTGGGTGACCTCTGAGCGACGGAACGTCGACGTGTGCTCGCACAGCCCCTGGGGACCGGCGAGCAGGTCGACGATGCGGTCCTGTTCAGCCGTCGTCCACCCCACGGGGGTCGCGACGTTCGTGCATGCCCGGGCTGCGGCATGGTCGAACCCATGGGCTGCGGCTTCATCCAGCCACCGGGCGGTCAGGGTGTCGGCGTCGACGCTGTAGTCCTTCGCCTTGCGGGTCTCCAACGTCGCGACCTGCGCCGAGCGGGCAGTGGTGCGACCGGTCGCGGCAAGCTCCTCTTCGATCTCGTTGCGGCGCTTCGAGAACACCTCGATCACCGAGTCCGGAACGCCGTCGATCTCCGCGTACCCGTGAACGGTCGGACGGAACCGCACCCCGAGCCGTTCGACCAGCTCGTGACGCAGATGCGCCTGATAGAGGTGACCGGCCGCTTTGGCATGCTCGAACAACGCCGAGGACTCCACCGCCCGCCACACCCTCCCGCCGCCGGTGTCAGCGCCCCCCTCAGCGTCGCCGTCGGCAAAGCGGGTCATGTTCGCGGTGACCACATGGGTGTGCAGCAGCGGGTCACCGGCCCGCGACGTGCGATGGTCGAACGCGGCGGCGATCACCCCGTCGGTCGACACCCGGTGACCGCTCGACGGCTTGCGCGCCCGGACCGCGTAGTTCTCGTAGTAGCGGACGACCTGGTCGACCGCGGCGGTGTGCGCGTCGCGGACCTTGCCTGCCACATCAGCACCACCGAGCGCCCACAGGACACTGACCGACTTCGGAGGCCGCAGGGTCAGGTCGTATCCGGGTCTGAACTTCTTCTCCTGACGGCTCGAGTCGAACCTGACCAACTCGGCACCGGTCACCCGCCACGGCACCGGACCCGTCGGCTTCGGCGCAGTCGGATCCGGGTCCGGGTCGCGGGTCCGCTCGCCGAGCAGGTACTTCCTCGGCGCTGCCACCTCCACCTCGGTCCCGGTAGCGAGCTGCTCGGTGTAGCGCTCACCGTCTTCCAAGAGCCGGCGCACGTATCGCCCGGACACTCCCAGGACTGCTCCCGCCTGCAGCACATCGAACGTCTGATCCGGATCGATCGACAGGCCCTCCGCGCGCTGAGCCGCCTTCCGGTGGATCAACTGCTCGCCAGTGAACGGGTCGCGTCCGGCGAGGACCGCCCGGAACTGATCCGGGTCCACCTCACCCTCGAGTCCCATCTCTCTGGCCAGCGACCCGACCCAACGGCCCGCGGTCTCGCCACGGCCCGAGTAGTAGTCCTCGGCCGACGACGCGACCTCGCCGATGTAGTACTCGCCCGCACCGGGTGCGAGCAGTCCGATATTGAGCACAGGTCCCTCCATGCGGCGTCCGTCATCTGCCTAAGCGCGTCGTGGGCGGCGATGTCAGACGCTCCGGGTACGTTCCGACCATGAGCTCGTCCGAGGGACGCGGATGGAGCGGCTGAGGACAGCCCTGTGGACCGCCGAGCTCCATGGAGACCGTTCGGCTGACACTCCCCAATCTGGCGTTCGCCCTCCGATACCGTGACCTGTGCTAACGGGTTCGGGAGGATGAAGTGAAGAAGCGTCTGTTCGCAAGCGTGCTCGTTGCGGCGCTCGCGGTTGTCGCAGGTTGTGGTGGATCGAACGGAGACCCTGCACCTGTCATGCCCCAGGTCGTCGGCAAGCGCCTCGACGTCGCGAAGAGCGACATCGAACGCGCCGGAATCGACGACGAAGTCGAAGTGCTCGGCGGCGGCACCTTCGGCGTCGTCAAGGAATCGAACTGGACGGTCTGTGAGCAGCTGCCCGCCGCCGGCCAAGCGGTCACCGATGCACCGCGGCTGACTGTCGACCGATCGTGCGAGAACAGCGGATCGGACAACGCTGCCGACGACACGTCGACAACCACCACGGCCGCGCCGCCAACGACACTGACGACCCAGCCCGCTCCAGCGGAGACGCTGACCATCGCGAACAACCCGGAGTTGGCCGCACTGCTGGAAGGTAGCGACTGCGGGGACACCGTCGCAGCGTTCGCTGACAAGTACCGAGGCCGGAACATCGAGTTCGACGGCAACATCGCCCACGTAGCACCTCACGACGGGGCCCAGACCCGCTACGACCTTCTCGTATATGCCGGCGACTACAGCGAGACCACAGCGAAGGGTCCCAGCTTTCAGTTCCGGGACGTGGGGACGTCCGACTTGCACCTCACCGGGCCGAACATCCCCGACAGCGTCGACCAGGGCACCAACATTCACATCGTGGCCGAGGTGGGCGAATTCATAGACGTCTCGTGCCTCTTCCTACTCAGACCGGTCTCGACCCAGCTGCGATAGGACGCATCCCAGCGGCGAAGATGGCAGCGCAAGCCACGGCTCTGCGCCAAGACGACACGAACGGCCCTTCGTGCGAAGGAACACCATCCGCAGGCCCTTCGCGACACTGGCTGCATGACGAACGCCGAGGCCTTCGATCCCGACCTCCTCGCAAGAATCCGACGCGTGCTGAGCGAGGGCGATGTGGTTCCAACGCTGAGCCACGGCAACCCCAACGTCATCGGCCGAATCGATGACACCGGCATCGAGGTCACGACCGAAAGGTCCGCGCAGCAGGGCAGGACGAGGGTGGTGCCCGCGTGGATGTTCAACCACGTCTGGGCTCAGCTGCACGCACACGGCCGCGTCGACCGCGACTTCGCTGATCGCCTGGCTCCAGGCCGGAAGGTGAAGCGATCCTCCGCGGTGTTCGCGATCCTCGAGCGACTCCCGGAGGTCAGCGTGATCCAGCAGCGACCGCTCGTACTCGGTCTGGCGAGGTAGAACGCCCGCCGCCAGCCCATCTCGGTCCGACCACCAGAAGGTTCCGCTCGGACCTCAGCTTGTTCCGCTTGCGGAACAAGCCAGTCTGTGCCACTCCCTGACCAGCGTGTTCGAGGGGCGACTGGAGCCGCCGTTGGCGCTCACGAGAGGGCGGCGCATGGTGCCTCCTCGACGGCGATCTGGGTGATCCAGGTGCGGAGCTGGGCGAACTCACGGAGGCGGCCGAGGCGCTGCACGAGGAGGCCGGCGTCGATGGTGCGGGCGACCACCGGGGTGTGGTCGATCACGGCGAGCACCGGCCGGCCCGAGACGTGCTCAACATCTCGGGCCTCCAGGGCTCGGCCCGCCTCGCTCACCACGACCAAGCCGTCCAGGTGCGCCTCTGCGTGCTCGCACAGCGTGCGCAGCCCGAGGTAGTCGGGACCTCGCAGCACACCGATCCGCAGCCCGGTGGACGGGCCCTGGCGGCGCTGTGCGAGCTCGTCGTCGAACCGGTCCTCGTCGAAGTACTGCTCGAGAGTCCCGGCGTCGATGACGTCGCCGTCGCCTTCGTCGGGGGCGAGGTCGAGGTGCTCGGCGATCGGGATAGGAAGCCCGTCGTGCGCGATGCCGATGATGGCGCACAGGGCCCGGCGGTCGTGGGTGGAGATCCGGGTCGGGCCCCGGGTGGCGAGGATGGTGGCGGCGGCGAGGGCGACGGTGGTGGTGCCGTGTCCTCCCCGCACGCCGATGAACTCGATGGGTTGCATGGTCTGCTCCTGGTTCGGATGGAAGTTGGTCAGGGTGTGGTCAGGGGTGACCACGAGGAGGAAGCGGTGTGGTCAGGTGCGAGCGGCGGCGGCTTCCTCGACCGGTCGCCGCCCGCAGGTCTCATGCGCTGCGGGTTCCTCGTCGTTCGTGTTCAGCAAGGGCGTCGAGGAGGCTCTGCGGTAGGCGCCGCCGGAGCCGGAGCGGCAGCGGCGGGAACGTGGTGTGGACTTCGAGCTCGTCACCGCTGATGCGGGCGAGGTGGAAGTCGACGAGCCGGTTGAGGGTCCGGTTGATCTGGGTGTGACGACCTGTGCCGGCTCCGATCCCGAGCGAAGCGCCGAGCTCGACCAGGTCGATGCTCGACCCGGCCGGGTGGCGATCGAGCATGTCAGCGAGGCGGCGCGCCGCGAGCACGGCGGATGGTCCAAGGATCGGCAGCCAGTAGGTCTCGACGTAGCCGTGGCGTGCGTCGTAGCCGAGCGAGTCGATCACCGGGTCACGCAACGGTCGCACCACGAAGCTCGGATGGCCGACGAACCAGCTGAGGGTGGAACTGCGGTGCTCACCAGTCGAGGTCATCGAACGCCTCCCAGGTCGATCAGGTTTATCCTGATCGCTGGGTGTGACATAACCGCCGGGAGACTTGACTCGTCAGCGTCAACTGCCGGTCGACTCGACCTGGTCGCTCCCTTGGGAGCCAGCCTGTGCCTTCCGGTGGCCGCTACTCGACGCTCCGTCATGCGTCGCAAGGACGTTCGCACCAGCCTGTGGGCGTTGCTGCGGGAAGACTGTGCCTGTGGTGAACGAACAGAGACGAGCGATCAGGTCGGCCCTTGTGAGCGGTGACGGATCGAAGGTCGTGGCCGTGGTCGCCGACGCCGATATCGACCGTTACCCCCAGATGATCGGCGACGGGTTGGCGTTGGCGGTCGCCCAGCAGAGCGACGGTTCACGTCAGCTGGCTCAGCGATGTGTCGCTCGTCTTCGAGAGCGTGGCTGGGAAGGCGACGATGAACTGGCTACCCAACTGGAGGTTGCGCTCGACGTGAGGACGGAACCCTCGGGACTCCTCCCGCTACAGGTCGACCTTGAGGACGTCGCAGATCTGCTCGAATCAGGCGACGACGAAGGCGGTTGGATCTACCTCGCCACGGGTGACACGTGGCAAGCCGCCTTTCTCGACGGGCTCGACGATGAGGGACCCGACTTCGACGACACGGGCATTTGGCTGCCCGTTCCGTCCTTCGGCTCGCGGTCGGCGTTCGGGGACATGGAGCAGTTCATCGCCGGCCTCGTAGACAGCGAGATGGCAGGCCGACTCTCGATCGCCATCGACGGCAAGGGCGCATTCCGCCGGTTCAAGGACGTCGTCCAGCACTCACCCGCGATCGAGGACAACTGGTACGAGTTCTCGACCGAGCGACGCCGGGGACGAGCCCGCGCCTGGCTCGCACGCAGCGGGTATCGCTCGCAGCAACGCTTGTATCGCGTGGACGGTTCCTGAGGAATCGCGCTGGCTCGAGCACGCTCAGCCTCGCGAGTGGCGCCTGGTCGCACGCGCTTAGGTGGGCATGGACGACAGACCATCTCTCCGACTCGTCAGCTCAAACGCCAGCGACCATTCACGCACGATGCACCCGGCCGGATCCGGCGTCCCGCGCTACCTCGCCGAGTTCGGCGACGTCCTCACGGTCGAGGAGGCAGCTGCGGTGCTTCGCATCAGCCGTGGCGCCGCCTACGACGCGGCGCGGCGCTGGCGTGCCACCCGATCGGAAGGACTCCCGGTCATCCAGATCGGCCGTCGTCTCCTCGTTCCACGGACCGCCCTTGAGACGGTGCTCGAGCACCCGTCCCGCCTCTACGCAGAAGCCGCCTCACCATCCGACGGATCGGACTGACCCGGCAGGGTGAACAGACCAGCGACTGTCTCGGCGGCCTGTTCGTCCATCGACGGCGCGACATGCGAGTACAGATCGAGCGTGATGCCCGTCGTGGCATGACCGAGTCGGTCGGAGACGATCTTGGGGTGGACGCCGGCTTCGAGCGCGAGCGTCGCGTACGTGTGCCGGAGGTCGTGCAGCCGGATCGGCGGCAGGTCCGCCTTGCGCATCAATCGAGCGAACAGGTGGGAGAACCGGTCGGGGTGCAGAGCAGTCCCGTCCTCACGAGTGAACACCAGGCCTGACTCGCGCCACATGCCACCGGCGAGCTGTCGCTCCTCGTCCTGACGCTCATGGTGAGCTCGCAACACGCCGACCGTCCCGCTGTCGAGAGCGATCCTGCGGCGGCTCTTGTTGGTCTTGGTCGACGACTCGATCGCCCGCCCGTTGACGGTCGTGATCGTCGTCACCACCGACAGTCGGCCGGCGTCGAGGTCGACGTCGCTCCAGCGGAGACCCATCAGTTCCCCCCGGCGCATCCCAGTCGTCGCACCAAGAACGAACGCCGCGAAGAGGCGGTGGTCGGCGGTCGACTCGAGGAAGCTGCTCAGCTGCTCCGGAGTCCAGGTCACCTGCTCCTTGCGCCGCACCGACGGCGGACGAGCGGAAGCAGCGGCATTGCGAACCACCATGTCGAGACGCTCGGCGTCTCCGAGTGCTCGGCGCAGCACCGTGTGGGTGTTCAGCACGGTCTTGGCTGCCAGGCCCGAGCGCGTGAGCTTCTGGTAGGCCCGCTCGACGGTGAGCGGACGGAGGTCCTGGAGCCTCACATCCCCGATCGTCCGCTTAAGCCGCCTCACCGCCTGCCGGTAACCCTCCAGCGTCGTCGGCTTCAGGTCAGCGGCCACACCGTCGAGCCACTGATCGAGGTACTCCCCCACCTTCAACGGAGTGCGATCGACGACCACACCCTTGTCGGCGTCCGCCAGGACAGCCGTCAACGCAGCCTTGGCCGCCTTCTTGGTCGGGAAGCCGCCCTTGCTGACCCATCGCCGCGCGCCGGTGTCGGGGTTCATACCGATCGCGGCCCGGTACCGCCACCCCTTGCCGTACTGCTCGACCGTCCCTGACATCGCCACTCTCCGTAGCCGCATCGCATGACCTCTCGATCACGTTCTCGAAAGGGTTCGCGACTATTTCGCGACTATTTGTACCGTTCGGGGGGTGATGAGACAAGGGCTGATCTTCGAAACCCTTGAAAACAAAGGGTGCCCGGGGCGGGATTCGAACCCGCACGCTCCGAAGAGCTGAGGGGTTTAAGCCCTCTGCGCCTGCCAGTTACGCCACCCGGGCGGCCTGCCATG
>CAZVVS010000261.1:0-7124 GCA_964630585.1 uncultured Gordonia sp. | reverse complement strand
AAACAAAACTGGCATCAAAAAACAGACACCATCAAAAAATGGCATCAAACAAATTTGTCACACACTATCGAGTTCTCAAAGAACACACACCCCGCGGCGTAACCGCAGTGCGGTTCGTTTCACGAAGCTTCCCCAGGGCGCAGTCAAGGACCACGACCTTGTTCTCGGGGTTTGCGCCGCTTGATCCGTTTCCCGTTGCCGGTACCGGTCTCAGCGACTCGGAATACCGACTGTACCAGGCGCGGTGACTCTCTCCAAATCGCTTGTGCGGCTTGGAGATTGTTGCTCGCTGCGGTGCGATACGTAAGTTACACACCTGTGAGCGCGCGGGTCAAATCGGCTGGTCAGCGGCGTGTTGCTACTCGCCGAAGCGTGCGCCGGCGAACGTCTTCTTACCGCGTCGCAGCACCAACCAGCGTCCGTGCAACAGGTCGTCGGTGCCCGGGATCCAGTCTTCGTCGTCGATCTTGGCGTTGTTGACGTACGCGCCGCCTTCGCCGATGGCACGACGAGCAGCCTTGTTGGAGTCCACCAGACCGCTGTCCACGAGCAGTTCCACGATGGTCGGTCGTGCGCCTTCGGCGTATGCCGCGATCGTGGTCTCCCCCAGGGCCGCAGCCAATGTGGGTTCGTCGAGGCCGGCGAGTTCGCCGCGTCCGAACAGCGCGCCACTGGCCTCCTGCACCGCGCGCGTCTGCTCCTCGCCGTGGATCATCGTCGTCATCTCGGCCGCCAGTCGCTTCTGGGCCAACCGCAGGTGCGGTTTCTCCTCGGTGGCGACGGCGAGTTCGTCGATCTCCTCGGCGCCCAGGAAGGTGAACCATTTGAGGTAGCGCACCACGTCGGCGTCGGCAGTGTTCACGAAGTACTGGTACCAGGCGTACGGCGGCGTCATCTCGGGGTCGAGCCAGAGACTTCCGCCCCCGGTCGACTTGCCGAACTTCTTGCCGTCGGCCGAGGTGACGAGTGGGACGGTCAGCGCATGGAGCGACGTCCCGTCCAGCCGGCGCGCGAGATCCACGCCACCGATGATGTTGCCCCACTGATCCGAACCACCGATTTGCAGCGTGGCGCCGTGGCGGCGGTTCAGCTCGACGAAGTCGTTGGACTGCAGGAGCAGGTAGCTGAACTCCGTGTAGCTGATGCCGTCGCTCTCCAGACGCCGCTTCACGGTCTCGCGGGCGAGCATCACGTTCACCGAGAAGTGCTTGCCGAGATCGCGCAGGAAGTCCAGTGCGCTCAGCTCGCCGGTCCACTCCATGTTGTTGACGACGATCGCACCGTTGTCCCCGCCGCTGTTACCAGCGTCGCCGCCCTCGGGGTTCAGGCGGACGAACCTGCTCAGCTGTCCGCCGATCCGGTCGGCCCAAGCGGCAACCGTGTCCTGCGCGTTCATCGTCCGCTCGCCGACGTCGCGCGGATCGCCGATGAGTCCGGTGGCCCCGCCGGCGAGGACGATCGGCCGGTGTCCCGCCTCTTGGAAGCGACGCAGCGTCAGCAGCGGCACGAGGTGCCCGGTGTGCAGGCTCGCCGCCGTCGGGTCAAACCCGGCGTAGAGGGTCACCATGCCCGCGTCGAGGTGCTTGCGAAGCTCGTCGAGGTCGGTCGACGCGGCAATCAGTCCTCGCCACTCGAGCTCGTCGACGATGTCGATCCGGCTCACCGCTCCGCACCGGCGATGATCGCCTCGTGCTGCGCCTCGTCGACGGCGCGCACCTCGTCGGCGAGCATCACCGGGATGCCGTCGGAGTCGATGCGGTATGCGACGCGCAGGCGCGGGTTGTACAGTTCGTCCCCGGCGTCGAGGAGCGGTCCGTGGTCAGTCGGACAGACGAGCCGCTCGCGAACGATCGGATCGATTTCAGCAGCTCGAGACATGGGTGGAACCCTACTACCTACTCCCAGCGCCGATCCACCGCGACGGCCTTGGTGAACCGCCGATAGCGCCCCTCGGGATCCCGGTACCAGACGCGGGCGCCCGGCTTCGGAACCCCCGCAGCGGCGAGATCGCTGCTCAGCGGGCGGTAGGCCTCGCTGAGCTGGATCTCGTCGACGATCTGGATGAGGTGCGGACGCTGTGCCGCAGGCAGTCCGCCCAGCGCGGCCCGCAGCGTCGTGACGGTGATGGCATCGGCGGCGTCGGGACGGGTGGTGATGGCCGCCACGGCCAAATCGTCACCGCCGGCTTCGCGGCCGCCGCCCACCTGGACCCGGTAGACCACGACCTGGTCGACGCCGCGGGCCAGCGACAGCGCCTCCTCGATCGGCGGGCGGTAGATAGTCCCGTCGGCGGAACCGATGACCGACGGGATGGAACCCATGTACCAGAGGTCGCCGTCGGAGTCGGTGCGGAACAAGTGGTTGGACAACTCCCAGCGGTCGTGGGGGCTGAACACGTTGGTGAGCACCGGCCCGTTCGTGGCGAAACGCTGGCGCGCGCTCGACAGCAGCACGCCCACGTCGTCGATGCCCGCCTCCACGATGAACCCGCCCGGGCCCTCCCGCAGCGCCTCTTTGTCCCTGTCGATCCCGGCGATCTTCACCTCGGACGTCTCAGGAAGCGGCCGGCCCATGGCGCCGAGCTTGGCGCCGGACACGTTCGACAGGATTGCCGATCCGTCGGCGGTCGCGAAGAACTCCAACACGCTGGCGTGCGGGAAGGAGTCGAGAACCTCCGACCACAGCCCGGTGGGCATACCCGACCCCATGAACAGGCGGATCGGGTTGTGTTCGTTGATCTCGAAGCCCGGCGCGCGGACCACCTCGCGCATCATCGTCCACGTGTAGGACACGACGGTGACGCCGTAGCGGAGGACCTCGGCGCTGAACGTCTCGGCGTCGACGCCGTTGGACAGCGCGATGCGCGACCGGCCCACGACGGTGGCGCCCAGGGTCGTCACCAGGCCGGACGGATGCGCCAGCGGCGGCAGGCAGTACACCGTGTCGTTGTTGGTCAGGCCCGCCGCCGAGGCCGCGCCGAAGGCGGAGATGGCGAAGCGGTGGTTGGTGACCGGCCAGGGCGTGAGGTCGAACGTGGCCCCACGGGTGAACAGGATGAAGGCGAGATCCCCGGCCAGCCCCGGGTCGGGCCGGTACCAGGCCGGCAAGTCGACCGCGGCAGGGTCGATCTTCTCCATGTCGATCACGGTCTCGCCGTCGGCCGCGTCGATCACGCGCTTGTCGCCGCTACCGCCGCCGAGGACCAGAACCCGGTTGGAGTGTTGACGGGCCAGATCGAGGTGGTTCGGGTCGGTCACGACGACGCGGGCGTCGGTGAGCTGGACCCCCGCGGAGATGTCGAGGTCGGTGGTCAGCAGAACGCCGACAGCACCCAGGCGCGACAGCGCCGCGACGAGGACCAGCGCACTGGGGCGGGTGTCCATCAGGACGCCGACGCGCTGACCGGGTCGGACGCCGCACTGGATCAGACCGGCGACGACGTTGTCGATACGGGTGTTGACCTGCTCGTGGGTGAGCACGCGGTCCTCGAAGAGGAAGAGTTCCTTCTTGCGCGCACGTCGGTTGTTCTCCGACATCAGCTTGCCCAGCGAGATGCGGGTGCTCGGCTGGATCTGGCCCAGGCGCAACAGACGCGGCACGGTGCGCACCGATTCGGCGGCGATCGCGCGGCCCGTCCGCTGCACGGCGACCGCGGAGTCGACGATGTCCTTACCAGCGGACACGCTCGCCTCGGCGACGGCGTTCACCCCGTGCTGCACCCGCGACGCGAGCGTCACACCCGTGCCCGTCCCGACCGGGCCGTCGGCCATCGGCTCGATCTCCTCCGGCTTGTCCCCCAGCCCGGACTGCCAGCGGATCCACTCCGAGGTCGTCGGCCAGGTGTGCGCGGCAGACGTCGACCCGACGACGAGGCCGAAGTGGCCCGCAGCGAGCCTGGACTCGTAGACGTCGGCCTTCGGCGCGGCACGCAGAATGCCGCGCACCGCCGCGGGCTGCCCGATGTCGTCGGCGGTGCCGACGAACGCCAGGACCGGACACGTGATCTCGGCGAGGGTCACGAGGTCACCGTTGATGACGAAGCCGCCCGACATCATGCGGTTGTGCGAGACGAACTGCCTTAGCAGTTCGGCGATCGCCGGGCCCGACCACGCCACCCAGCCGTCGTCCTCGAGGAAGCGGCGCTGGTCCTCGCGCTTGAGGAGCCGGTCGCGGTCGTGGAGCTGCATCAGGAAGTCGAGGCGGCTACGCGCGGTCTTGACCGGGTCGAGCATCTGGAAGCCGGTCCGCGCCAACCAGCCGGGGATGTAGATGTGCGGGATGACCTTGTCGGCGAGGAATTCCGCGCCGGGCGCGGCGATACCCGCGGGCAGCCCGAGGGGCAGCGCGGCGAGCACGTCGACCGGCGAGCCGTAGGTGATGACGCTGGCGATGCCTTTGGAGCGGCGCAGCGCGGCGGTCTGGTAGACCCACATCCCACCCTGGGAGTAGCCGGCCAGATGGACGTCGCGCCCGGTGGTCTCGATGACGATGTCGATGACGCGCGAGAGGGCGACGATGTGGTCGGCGAGGGTGCGCTCCATCCCGCCTTCCTCACGGTCGGGCGATCCGAAGTCGACCACCCACGGGGTGATGCCGTGGTTGTGCAGGATCGTGACCGCACCCTTGTCCTCGGTGACGTCGTAGATGTTCGCCGACACCATCATCGGGTGCACGAGGATCACGTCGGGGCCGGTTCCCGCGGTGTCGGGGAAGTACCGACGCAGCCGGAACATCTTCTCGGTCTCAACGACTTGGTAGGGCGCTGGCTGGGTGCCCGTGTCCAACCCACCGAAACGCAGGACTTCCAACCCGTTTTGCGCCGTCGCCAGTACGCGGTTAACCGCTCCGCCGATTCCCATCTGAGAATTCCCGTCCTTCACTGATCACAGGTATGGGCACGCGGTGCGAGGCGCGCGAACCCTTCGGTCTGAACTCTATTGCCACCGTTGCGCGCGGGAGGCCAGATCGCGACGGACGCCGTCGAGTTGGACGGCAACCGCCGACGACGCGGTGCCGCCGTGCGCGTTGCGCGACTCGATCGAGCCGCGCACGGTGAGGACTTCGCGGACCTCACCGGTGAGATCCGGGTTGATCGCGGCCAGCGTCGCATCATCGAGACCGGCCAGATCGGTGCCCGCCTCCTCCGCTGCGCGCACGCACGCACCGGCCGCCTCGTGGGCGAGGCGGAACGGCACGCCGCGACGCACCAGCCACTCGGCGATGTCGGTGGCCAGCGTGAAACCTGCCGGGGCCAGCCCCGCCATCCGATCGGCGTGGAAGGTCAGCGTGCCGACCATCCCGGCGATCGCCGGCAGCAGCATCTCCAGCTGTGCCACGGAGTCGAAGACCGGTTCCTTGTCCTCTTGCAGATCGCGGTTGTAGGCCAGCGGCTGCGCCTTGAGGGTCGCCAGCAGGCCGGTCAGGTTTCCGATCAATCGGCCGCTCTTGCCGCGGGTCAGCTCCGCGACGTCGGGGTTCTTCTTCTGCGGCATGATCGAGCTGCCCGTGGACCACGCATCGGCCAGGGTGACGTAACCGAACTCGGGCGTGCTCCAGGCGATGACCTCCTCGGCCAGCCGGGACAGGTCGACGGCGATCATGGCGAACACCCATGCCGCCTCGGCGGCGAAATCCCGCGACGACGTCGCGTCGATCGAATTGGCCATCGGGCCGTCGAATCCGAGATCGGCGGCAATGGCCGCCGGATCGAGTCCGAGCGACGAGCCGGCGAGTGCGCCGGAGCCGTAGGGCGAGACCGCCGTGCGCCGATCGGCTTCGGCGAGCCGGTCCATGTCACGCAGGAGCGGGTGCACATGGGCGAGCAGTTGGTGGCTCAACAGCACGGGCTGGGCGGCCTGCAGGTGCGTCTTGCCCGGCATGACGACGTCGGAGTTGGCAGTGGCCTGGTCGACGAGGGCCTGCGCAACGTCGGCGACACCGGAGGCCACACGGCGGAACGCCCCGCGCAGCCACATGCGGAACAGCGTGGCGACCTGGTCGTTGCGCGAGCGCCCGGCCCGCAGTCGCCCGCCCAGCTCGGGGCCGACGCGGTCGATGAGCCCGCGTTCGAGCGCGCCGTGCACGTCCTCGTCGGACTCCGCCGGCGCGAACGAACCGTCGGCGACGTCGGCGTCGAGCCGATCGAGGCCCTCGAGCATCGAGGCGAGGTCGGAATCGGTCAGCAGCCCTGCGCGGTTGAGCACGCGCGCGTGCGCCCGCGACGCCTCGATGTCGTAGGGCGCCAGGACCCAGTCGAAGTGCGTGGACCGGCTCAGCGCGGCCATCGCCTCTGCGGGGCCGTCGGCGAACCGACCGCCCCACAGGGCACCGGAGTTGGTGGCCTCGTCCTTACCCGTGGTCACGTCGAATCCCCGCCACCGGTCACTGCGCGGCGTCGCGCTGCTGGCCGATGTTGCCCAGGTCGCGCCGCGCGGCGATCTTCGACGAGAGGCCGTGCAACTGCACGAAGCCCTTCGCGTTGGACTGGTCGAAGGTGTCGCCCTCGTCGTAGGTGGCCAAGTTGAAGTCGTAGAGCGACTCCGAGGACCGGCGGCCGTTGACGATGATCGCCCCACCGTTCAGCACCAACCGGATGTCGCCGGACACGTGCTCGTTCGTGTGGTCGATGAAGGTGTCCAGCGCGGTCTTGAGCGGGATCACCCGGTAACCGGGCGAGAAGCGCATCAGTCGCGTGTCGTCCATGCGCGGCGGGTCGACGATGCGTTGCGGGCTGAGCAGGCCCGCCGGGTCCAGCGAGTGCTTGATGGAGCGAAACGCGTCGTTGATCTTCGGGCCGAACTGCCACTGGATCCACTCGCCGCGGCACAGGCCGTCGCCGTGCTCTCCGCTGTAGGCCCCGCGGTACTTGCGCACCAGCTCGGACGCCTCATTGGCGATGGCGCGCATGCGTGCGGCGCCGCCCTGGGGGCCGTCCTGGCGCATGTCCAGGATCGGGCGCACATGCAGCGTGCCCACCGACGCATGGGCGTACCAGGTGCCCTTGGTGCCGTGGCGGCGGAACACCTGCGTCAGCGCGTCGGTGTATTCGGCCAGGTGCTCCAGCGGCACGGCGCAGTCCTCGATGAAGCTGACCGGCTTGCCGTCGCCCTTGAGGCTCATCATGA